>NZ_BAAAMU010000160.1:5865-23116 GCF_039529435.1 Nonomuraea maheshkhaliensis | reverse complement strand
GGCTGACCGGCCACAGCAGCGCCCCCCCCAGATCCATGACACCCCCCGATGTCCCCGGCCCGAGTCCTGCCCGGGCAGAGCGGGAGGAAAACCGCCAGGTCAGAACACCCGGGCGGCCGCCTCGTCCCAGGCGCCCGCGGCGCCGGACGGCTCGTAGCGGCGCAGCGGCTGGGAGTAGGCCACCAGCGAGCGCATCTCCTCCAGACCGGCGACCAGCCCCGCCGCCCGCGCCTGCACCAGCACGTTGCCGAGCGCGGTCGCCTCGGCGGGCCCGGCCACCACGGGCAGCCCGCAGGCGTCGGCGGTGAACTGGCACAGCACCTCGTTGCGCGACCCGCCGCCGACGAGGTGGATCACCTCGGCCTCGCGCCCGGACAGCTCCATCGCCTGCCGCACGGCCAGCCGGTGCCCGAGCGCCAGGCTCTCCAGCACGCACCGCACGTAGGCGGCGGGGGAGGAGGGCGGGAGCTGGCCGGTGCGGCGGCACTCGTCGGCGATCCTGGCCGGCATGTCGCCCGGCGGGAGGAACACCGGCTCGTCGGGGTTCACCACGGCCGCGAACGGCTTCTCGCCCGCCGCGGCGGCCAGCAGCTCGCCCAGGTCGGAGCCGGGCCAGGCACGCAGGCACTCCTGCAGCAGCCACAGGCCCATCACGTTGCGCAGATAGCGGACGGTGCCGTCGATGCCGGCCTCGTTGGTGAAGTTCGCCGCCCGGCTCTCGGGGGTGAGGACCGGGCCCGGCAGCTCCACCCCGGCCAGCGACCAGGTGCCGCAGGAGATGTAGGCGAACGCGGGACCGGCGGCGGGGACCGCGGCCACCGCGGAGGCGGTGTCGTGCGAGCCCACCGCCCTGACCGGCGCCGACCAGCCGATCTCGGCCGCCACGTCGCGCCGCAGGCCGCCGAGCGCCTCGCCCGGCTGCCGCAGCGGCGGGAAGATCCCGGCGGGCAGTCCCAGCTCCTCGATCAGGGACGTGGCCCAGGAGCGCGTGCGCACGTCGAGCAGGCCCGTGGTCGAGGCGTTGGTCACCTCGGCGCCCGCCTCGCCGGTCAGCCAGTAGCCGATCAGGTCGGGGACGAGCAGCATCGTGGCCGCCCCGTCGAGCCGGTCGGCCAGCAGCTGGTAGATCGTGTTGAACGGCAGCACCTGCAGCCCCGACACGTCGTACAGCCTCTCCGCCCCGACCGCGCCGGCCACCCGCTCGGCCACGCCCCGCGTGCGGTCGTCGCGGTAGTGCACCGGGTTGCCCAGCAGCGCGCCCGACTCGTCGAGCAGCCCGTAGTCCACCGCCCACGAGTCGACGCCGATGGAGGAGACGGGCCCGGCGGCACGCAGGCCGGCCAGGATCTCCCGGTAGAGGCCGAGGATGTCCCAGTAGAGGCGGCCCGCCACCCGTACGGGGCCGTTGGGGAAGCGGTGCGCCTCGGTCAGGCTGAGCCCGTCGGACAGGTCGGCCAGCATCACCCGGCCACTGGAGGCGCCCAGGTCGACGGCGGCGAAACGGCGGCTCACTGCGTGGACTCCCTGGCGACGAGCTCCGGCTGGAACATGATGTGCTGGTGCGCGTGGGTCTCGGGGTTGGCGCACTCGTCGAGCAGCAGCTCGGTGGCGATCCGGCCGAGCTGGTAGGTGGGCTGCCGCATCGAGCTGAGCGACACGGTCGAGGCGGCGGCGAAGTCGATGTCGTCGTAGCCGATCAGCGCCACGTCCTCGGGAACCCGCACCCCGGACCGCAGCAGCGCCCGCAGCACGCCGAGCGCGAGCAGGTCGTTGGCGCAGAAGACGGCCTCGGGCAGTCCCTTCGCGATCAGGTCGGCGGCCGCCTTCTCGCCCGCGGTGGCCGACATCGTGGCGGCCTCCGCCACCACCAGGTCGCCGGGGTCGAGCCCCGCGGCCCCCAGCGCGGCCTTGGCCCCCTCGCGCCGCTCCACGCACTGCCTGATGGTCAGCGGGCCGGTCACGTAGGCGACGCTGCGCGCGCCCCTGGCCAGCAGGTGCGCCACCGCGGCCCGGCCGCCGGCGACGTCGTCCACGGCCACCGCGCACTGGTCGGGCCGGTGCGCGGGATGGTCGACCAGCACCACGCTGATGCCGTGCCCGCGCAGCCGGTCGAGCCTGGCCGGGTCCTCGCCCGAGGGGGTGATCAGCACGCCGCGCACCCGGTGCTCGGCCAGCACGCGCAGGTTGCGGTCCTCCTTGTCCACCGAGCCGGCCGAGTTGCCCAGGATGACCGCGTAGCCCAGCTCGCTGGCCACGTCCTCGACCCCGGCGGCGACCTCGGTGAAGAAGGGGTTGCCGATGTCGATCACGCTCAGGCCGATCGTCCTGCTGTGCCCGGCGCGCAGCGTCGAGGCGGAGCCGTGGCGGACGAACCCCAGCTCGTCGATCGCGGCCTCGACCCGCTCGCGGGTGGCGGGGGCGACCTTGCCGGGCCGGTTCAGTACATTGGAGACCGTGCCGGGGGAGACGCCTGCGTGCGCGGCGACGTCCTTGATGCTGACCATGGCCATGGGGCCCAATTAAAACGTACTAACCGACCCCGCGCCAGTCGCCTTGCCGTTGTCAGCAGGCATTCCGGCCCTCAGCGGGCGCCTCTACACCCTCATCGTAGCGGTCCGGCGTGATCGCAAAGTCATCGGCTGATCAGCGGCGATTTTCCGTCCGGCGGTGGCCGGGGTCTTGTGGCTGCGGGGAGAGAACGTTTTAATCCACCATAAACATCGGCGTAACAGACTGTGAGCGCTAACAGTCCATCCTTGAAAGGCAGGCTTCATGCCGGATGTCCCGGAAGTCATCGCGTACGGCGGCGACTGGAACCCGGAGCAGTGGCCCGAGGAGACGTGGGAGCAGGACGTCGCGCTGATGCGCGAGGCCGGCGTCAACCGGGTCAGCGTCGGGATCTTCTCCTGGTCGCTGATCGAGCCCGCCGAGGGCGTGTTCGACTTCGGCTGGTTCGACCGGGTGATGGACCTGCTGGCCGGCAACGGCATCCGGGCCAACCTGGCAACCCCCACCGCCGCACCGCCGCCCTGGTTCGCCGACGCCTACCCCGAGGCGCTACCGGTGGACGCCGACGGCCGCCGGCTGCACCACGGCAGCAGGCAGGGATTCTGCCCCAGCTCGCCGATCTACCGCGAGAAGGCGCTGCGCATCGCCGAGCAGGTGGCCACGCGCTACCGCGACCATCCGGCGCTGGCGCTGTGGCACGTGCACAACGAGTACGGCTGCCACAACGCCCGCTGCTACTGCGACACCTCGGCGGCGGCCTTCCGCGCCTGGCTGCGCGCCCATTACGCCACGCTCGACGCGCTCAACGACGCCTGGGGCACCGCGTTCTGGTCGCAGCGCTACGGCGACTGGGCGCAGATCCTGCCGCCCCGCGCCACCCCCAGCTTCCCCAACCCGGGCCAGCAGCTCGACTTCCGCCGCTTCAGCTCCGACGCCCTCGTCGAGCTGTACGTGGCCGAGCGCGACCTGCTCAGGGAGCTGACCCCCGGCGTGCCCGCGACCACCAACCTGATGGCCGGCGCGCACTGGGACATGGACGCCTGGGCCTTCGCCGCCGAGGTGGACGTGGTCTCGACCGACCACTACCTGCTCGGCGCCCGCCCCGAGCCGCACGTCGACCTGGCCTTCGCCGCCGACTACGCCCGCTCGCTCAACGGCGGCCGGCCCTGGCTGCTGATGGAGCACTCGACCAGCGCGGTCAACTGGCAGCCGCGCAACCTCGCCAAGACCCCCGGCGAGCTGCGCCGCAACTCGCTGTCCCACCTGGCCAGGGGCGCGGACGGGATCATGTTCTTCCAGTGGCGGCAGTCGCGGGCGGGCGCCGAGAAGTGGCACTCGGCGATGCTGCCGCACGCGGGCACCGGCACCAAGGTCTGGCGCGAGGTCGTGGCGCTGGGCGCGGAGCTGGCCTCGCTGGCCGAGGTGGCGGGCAGCACGGTCACGGCCGACGTCGCCCTGCTCGTCGACCACTCCAGCGTGTGGGCGCAGGACCACCCGGCCCAGCCGACCGTCGACCTCGACCCCGTGGAGGAGGCCAAGCGCTGGCACGCCGCGCTCTGGCGGGCCGGCGTCACCTGCGACGTGGCCCACCCCGAAGGGGATCTGTCCGGCTACCGCCTGGTCCTGGTGCCCCAGCTCTACCTGGTGAGCGACGCGGGGGCGGCCAACCTGGAGGAGTTCGCCCGGCGGGGCGGGGTCGTGCTCGTGGGCCCGTACAGCGGGATCGTGGACGAGCACGACCGGGTGCGGCTGGGCGGCTACCCCGGCGCCTGGCGGGACCTGCTCGGCGTCAGCACCGAGGAGTTCTTCCCCCTGGCCGCGCCGATCCGGCTGGCCTCGGGCGCGACCGGGACCGTGTGGAGCGAGGCCGCGCAGGCCACCACCGCGAAGGTGCTCGACACCTACGTCTCCGGCGAGCCGGCCTGGACCCGCAACGACTACGGCGACGGCGCCGCGCACTACCTGACCACGGTGCTCGACGACGCCGCGCTGGCCGAGGTGCTGGCCACCGTCTGCCGCGAGGCGGAGGTGGCGCCGCCCGCCGCGAGCGTGCCCGGCGTCGAGGTCGTACGGCGCTCCCACGCCGACGGGCGCTCGTTCCTGTTCGCGATCAACCACACGGACCGGGACGCCACGGTGACCACGGAGGCGGGCGAGGCGGTCACCGTCCCGGCCGGGGACGCCCTGGTCATCCCCCTGGTCACCCGCGCTCCCTGAGTACGGCGGACGGCGCATTGACAGCGGGCAGCAGGAATCATAGTTTCCTGCACGAAGGATTAAAACGTTTTGAAGGGATTGTCAGTGCAACGCGTCTGCTTCCTGCTGAAAGTCCGCCCAGAGCGGCTGGCGGAGTACCGCGAACGCCACCGCGACGTCTGGCCGGAGATGCGAGCGGCGCTGTCGCGCACCGGCTGGCACAACTACTCGCTCTTCCTCAGGGACGACGGCCTGCTCGTCGGCTACCTGGAGACCGACGACTTTGAGGCGGCCCAGAAGGCGATGGCCGAGACCGAGGTCAACGCCCGGTGGCAGGCCGAGATGGCGCCGTTCTTCGAGGGCCTCGACGGCCGCCCCGACGAGGGCATGACACCGCTGACCGAAGTGTTCCACCTGGATTGATCGGGGAGCTATGACTGACATCAAGGCCACGCTGCTGGCGCAGCACATCGAGACGCCGTCCTGGGCCTACGGCAACAGCGGCACCCGGTTCAAGGTGTTCGCCCAGAAGGGGGTGCCGCGCGACCCGTACGAGAAGCTGGCCGACGCCGCCCAGGTGCACGCCTACACCGGCATCGCCCCCACGGTCGCCCTGCACATCCCGTGGGACAAGGTCGACGACTACGCCGACCTGGCCCGCCACGCCCGCGAGCTGGGCGTGGGCATCGGCGCGATCAACTCCAACGTCTTCCAGGACGACGACTACATGCTCGGCAGCGTCACCCACCCCTCGGGGCGGGTCCGCCGCAAGGCGACCGACCACCTGCTCGAATGCGTCGACATCATGGACGCCACCGGCTCCGGCACCCTCAAGCTGTGGTTCTCCGACGGCATCAACTACCCGGGCCAGGACGACATCAGGGCCCGCCAGGACCGCCTGGCCGAGTCGCTGGCCGAGGTCTACGACCGCCTCGGCGAGGGCCAGCGGTTCCTGCTGGAGTACAAGCTGTTCGAGCCGGCCTTCTACGCCACCGACGTGCCCGACTGGGGCACCGCCTACGCCCACTGCGTCAAGCTGGGCCCCAAGGCGCAGGTCGTGGTCGACACCGGCCACCACGCGCCGGGCACCAACATCGAGTTCATCGTGGCGTTCCTGCTGCGTGAGGGCAAGCTCGGCGGGTTCGACTTCAACTCCCGCTTCTACGCCGACGACGACCTCATGGTGGGCGCGGCCGACCCGTTCCAGCTGTTCCGCATCATGTACGAGGTCGTGCGCGGCGGCGGCCTGGACGCCGGGACGGGCGTGGCGTTCATGCTCGACCAGTGCCACAACATCGAGCCCAAGATCCCGGGCCAGATCCGCTCGGTCATGAACGTGCAGGAGGCCACCGCCAAGGCGCTGCTCGTGGACCGCGACGCGCTGGCCGCCGCCCAGGCCGAGGGCGACGTGCTGGGCGCGAACGCCGTGTTCATGGACGCCTACAACACCGACGTGCGGCCGCTGCTCGCCGAGCTGCGCGAGGAGCGCGGTCTCGCGCCCGACCCGATGGCCGCCTACGCCAAGTCCGGATACTTCGAGAAGATCGCCGCCGAGCGTGTCGGCGGCCAGCAGGCCGGCTGGGGGGCCTAGCACCACGATGGACAAGCGAACTTCTGACGACACCGTACGCGACCTGCTGGAACGCTCTCATCGCCTGGGGGCCGACCCGCGCAACACGAACTTCGCGGGCGGCAACACCTCGGCCAAGGGCGCCGCGCCCGACCCCGTCACCGGCGAGGAGACGGAGCTGCTCTGGGTCAAGGGCTCGGGCGGCGACCTCGGCACGCTGAAGGAGCAGGGCCTGGCCGTGCTCCGCCTCGACCGGCTGCGCGCGCTCAAGGGCGTCTACCCGGGCGTGGAGCGCGAGGACGAGATGGTGGCGGCCTTCGACTACTGCCTGCACGGCAAGGGCGGCGCCGCGCCGTCGATCGACACCGCCATGCACGCCCTGGTCGAGGCCGGCCACGTGGACCACCTGCACCCCGACGCCGGCATCGCCATCGCGACCGCCGCCGACGGCGGGGAGCTGACCGGGCGCGTCTTCGGCGACCGGGTCGTGTGGGTGCCGTGGCGCCGGCCGGGCTTCCAGCTCGGCCTGGACATCGCCGCCATCAAGGAGGCGAACCCGCAGGCGATCGGCTGCGTTCTCGGCGGCCACGGCATCACCGCGTGGGGGGCGACCTCGCAGGAGTGCGAGTCGCGCTCGCTGGAGATCATCCGCACGGCGGAGGCGTACCTGGCCGAGCACGGCCGCCCCGACCCCTTCGGCGCGGTCGTGCACGACACCCTGCCGGAGGCCGAGCGGCACGAGCGGGCCGCCGCGCTGTTCCCGATCGTGCGCGGCCTGGCCTCCACCGACGTGCGCGTGGTCGGCCACTACACCGACTCGGCCGAGGTGCTGGACTTCGTCACGCGGGCCGAGCACCCGAGGCTGGCGGCGCTGGGCACGTCCTGCCCCGACCACTTCCTGCGCACCAAGGTCGCGCCGATGGTGCTCGACCTGCCGCCGGACGCGCCGCTGGAGCGGGTGGCCGAGCGGCTGCGCGAGCTGCACGCCGCCTACCGCGCGGACTACACGGCCTACTACGAGCGGCACGCGGGGCCGGATTCCCCGCCGATGCGCGGCGCCGACCCGGCGATCGTGCTGGTGCCCGGCGTCGGCATGTTCTCCTTCGGCAAGGACAAGCAGACCGCCCGCGTGGCCGGCGAGTTCTACGTCAACGCGATCAACGTCATGCGCGGCGCCGAGTCCGTCTCGTCCTACGCCCCCATCCCCGAGTCGGAGAAGTTCCGCATCGAGTACTGGGAACTGGAGGAGGCCAAGCTGCGCCGCATGCCCAGGCCCAAGCCGCTGGCCACCCGGGTGGCGCTGGTGACGGGCGGCGGGTCCGGCATCGGCGCGGCCACCGCGCGCCGGCTGGCCGCCGAGGGCGCGTGGATGATCGTGGCCGACCACGACCTGCAGGTGGCGGAGAAGGTGGCCGCCGAGATCGGCGCGTCCGCGTACCGGGCGGCCGACGTGGCCGTGGCGGTCGGCGTGGACGTCACCTCCGAGGAGCAGATCGCCGCGGCGGTGCGCGCGGGCGTGCTCGCCTTCGGCGGCGTCGACCTGGTCGTCAACAACGCCGGCCTGTCGCTGTCGCGGGCGCTGCTGGAGACGACAGCGGCCGACTGGGACCTGCAGCACGACGTCATGGCGCGCGGCTCGTTCCTGGTCTCGCGCGAGACGGCCAGGGTCATGATCGACCAGGCGATGGGCGGCGACATCGTCTACATCTCCTCCAAGAACGCCGTCTTCGCCGGCCCGAACAACGTCGCCTACGGCGCCGCCAAGGCCGACCAGGCCCACCAGGTACGGCTGCTCGCGGCCGAGCTCGGCGCCCACGGCATCAGGGTCAACGGCGTCAACCCCGACGGCGTCGTCCGCGGCTCCGGCATCTTCGCCTCCGGCTGGGGCGCCAACCGGGCCGCCGTGTACGGGGTGGAGGAGGAGAGACTGGGCGAGTTCTACGCGCAGCGGACGCTGCTCAAGCGCGAGGTCCTGCCCGAGCACGTGGCCAACGCCGTCTTCGCCCTCACCGGCAGCGACCTGACCCACACCACCGGGCTGCACGTCCCGGTCGACGCGGGCGTGGCCGCCGCCTTCCTGCGCTGACGACGGCGGATCGTCGCTTTCGCCGCGCCGATCCCGGTTCGGCACGCCGTTGATTCCGGCCGCCGTGACCCGTCCCGGTCACGGCGGCCTCCGGCGTTCCTGGACACGGCCGCAGGAGACACACACAGGGCATTGGTGTGCCCTGGAGCACTTTCACGTGTAGCGGACGGTGAAATCGGACATGAACCCGGTCATGGCCTCCGACCCCACGGCGCTGCCCTGGAGCTCACCCGCAGGTGACAAGTCTCACGATGCGGGCACCACGCCCCTCCCGGCTTGCATGTTCATTTCCTAGAGTGCATCATCTTCACAAGCAAAGTTATGAGTGATGATGCATAATCATGCAGGAGGGCTTGGATGAGGGCAGCCATCGCGGGAGCCAGCGGCTACGCGGGAGGGGAGCTGCTCCGCCTGCTGCTCACCCACCCCGAGATCGAGATCGGCGCGCTCACCGCCGCCTCCAGCGCGGGCAGCCTCCTGGGCGCGTCGCAACCCCACCTGCCGCAGCTCGCCGACCGCGTCCTTGAGGACACCACGGCCGACACGCTCGCCGGGCACGACGTCGTCTTCCTGGCCCTGCCGCACGGCCACTCCGCCGCCGTCGCCGCCCAGCTCGGTGAGGAGACGATCGTGGTCGACTGCGGCGCCGACCACCGGCTCACCGACCCGGCCGCCTGGCAGGAGTTCTACGGCGGCGAGCACGCCGGCACCTGGCCCTACGGCCTGCCCGAGCTGCCCGGCCAGCGCGAGATCCTCAAGTCGGCCAAGCGCATCGCCGTGCCCGGCTGCTACCCGACCTCCGTCCTGCTCGCCCTGGCGCCCGCGTTCGCCGCCGGGCTCGCCGGGCCCGACGTGGTCGTGGTGGCCGCCAGCGGCACCAGCGGCGCAGGCCGCGCGCTCAAGCCCAACCTGCTCGGCAGCGAGGTCATGGGCTCGGTCAGCGCCTACTCCGTGGGCGGCGTCCACCGCCACACCCCCGAGATGGAGCAGGGCCTGTCGTCCGTCGCGGGCACGCCCGTCCGGGTGTCGTTCACCCCGACTCTGGCCCCCATGAGCCGGGGGATCCTCGCCACCTGCTCCGCCCCGGCCGCGCCCGGCCTCACCAAGGAGGCGCTGCGCTCGGCGTACGAGGTCGCGCTCAAGGGCGAGCCCTTCGTCCGGCTGCTGCCCGAGGGCACCTGGCCCGCCACCTCCATGACCTACGGCGCCAACACCGCCGCCCTTCAGGTGACGCTCGACGAGCGCGCGGGCCGCGTGGTCGCCGTCATCGCCATCGACAACCTCACCAAGGGCACGGCAGGGGGCGCGATCCAGAGCGTGAACCTCGCCCTCGGCCTGCCGGAAGAGCTCGGCCTCCCCCTGACAGGAGTTGCTCCGTGAGAGAGCGCAGCGAAGGAACCAACGAGCGAGCGTGCCCGACACTTGCGCGGCCGGCGAAGGAGGACGCATGAGTGTCACCGCCCCCTTGGGCTTCAGAGCGGCAGGAGTGGCCGCGGGGATCAAGTCGGGCGACGCCCGTGACCTGGCCCTCGTCGTCAACGACGGCCCCAGCCGCGCCGCCGCGGGCGTCTTCACCGCCAACCGGGTCAAGGCCGCCCCCGTGCTGTGGTCGCAGCAGGTCCTGTCGGGCGGGCGGCTGCGCGCGGTGGTGCTCAACTCGGGCGGCGCCAACGCCTGCACCGGCCCCGAGGGCTTCCAGGACACGCACGCCACCGCCGAGAAGGCCGCCGAGGTGCTGGCGGACTCCGCGGGCGAGATCGCCGTCTGCTCGACCGGGCTCATCGGCGAGCGGCTGCCCATGGACGCGCTGCTGGCCGGCGTCGAGAACGCCGCGGGCCAGCTCTCCCGCGACGGCGGCCTGGCCGCGGCCGACGCGATCCGCACCACCGACACCGTCTCCAAGATCTCGTTCCGGCGCGGCAGCGGCTACATGGTCGGCGGCATGGCCAAGGGCGCGGGCATGCTCGCCCCCGCCCTGGCCACCATGCTCTGCGTGATCACCACCGACGCCGAGCTGACCAGTGAGGAGCTCGACGCCGCCCTGCGCCAGGCCACCTCCCGGACGTTCGACCGGCTCGACACCGACGGGTGCATGTCCACCAACGACACCGTGCTGCTGCTGGCCAGCGGCGCCTCGGGCGTCCGGCCCGACCTGGAGGAGTTCGGCCAGAAGGTGCACGAGGTCTGCGCCGACCTGGCCAGGCAGCTCCTGGTGGACGCCGAGGGCGCCTCCAAGGCCATCGCCATCGAGGTGGTCGGCGCCGCCTCAGAGCAGGACGCGGTCAAGGTCGGCCGCTCGGTCGCCCGTTCCAACCTGCTCAAGTGCGCCATCCACGGCGAGGACCCCAACTGGGGCCGCGTCCTGGCCGCCGTCGGCACCACCGACGCCGAGTTCGAGCCCGACCGGCTCAACGTCGCCATCAACGGCATCTGGATCTGCCGGGGCGGCGCCGTCGGCGACGACCGTTCCAAGGTGGACATGCGTCCCCGTGACGTGACGATCACCATCGACCTGTCGGCCGGCACGCACACCGCGACCGTGCACACCACGGACCTGACGGCCGACTACGTCCACGAGAACTCGGCGTACTCCTCATGAGACTCACCACCGCGCAGGCCAAGGCCGAGTCGCTGATCGAGGCGCTGCCCTGGCTCACCCGCTTCCACGGCGCCACCGTCGTGATCAAGTACGGCGGCAACGCCATGACGGAGGAGTCGCTCAAGGAGGGCTTCGCCGAGGACGTCGTCTTCCTGCACCACGCCGGGCTGCGCCCGGTCGTCGTGCACGGCGGCGGCCCCCAGATCAGCACCGCGCTCGACCAGCTCGGCATCGAGTCCACCTTCACCGCCGGGCTGCGCGTCACCACGCCCGAGGCCATGCAGGTCGTCCGCATGGTCCTCACCGGCCAGGTCAACCGCGACATCGTCGGCCTGGTCAACCGGCACGGCCCGTTCGCCGTCGGCATGTCGGGGGAGGACGCCCACCTGTTCACCGCCGTGCGCAAGCACGCGCTCGTGGACGGCGAGCCGGTCGACATCGGCCAGGTCGGCGAGATCATCAAGGTCGAGCCGGGCGCGGTGGAAGCCCTGCTCGACAACGGCCGCATCCCGGTCATCTCCAGCGTGGCCAGGGGCGACGACGGAGAGATCTACAACGTCAACGCCGACACCGCCGCCGCCGCGCTGGCCGTGGCACTCAAGGCGCACAAACTGATCGTGCTGACCGACGTCGAGGGCCTGTACGCCAACTGGCCCGACGACACCGACGTCATCGACCTGCTCACCGCCGACGAACTCGCGGCGCTGATGCCCACGCTGTCCAGCGGCATGGTGCCCAAGATGGAGGCCTGCCTGACGGCCGTGCAGGGCGGGGTTCCCCAGGCCCACGTGCTCGACGGGCGGGTGTCCCACTCGCTGCTGCTGGAGATCTTCACCAACGAAGGAATCGGAACGATGGTGGTGCCCTCATGAACCTGTTCACGAGGTTCGAAAACGCGTTCATGCCCAATTACGGCGTCCCCCCGATAGCGCTGGCGCGCGGAGAGGGCACCCGCGTCTGGGACGCCGAAGGCAGGCAGTACCTCGACTTCATCGCCGGCCTCGCGACCAGCTCGCTCGGCCACGCCCACCCGGCCCTCGTCGAGGCCGTCTCCGCGCAGGTCGCCACGATCGCGCACACGAGCAACCTGTTCCTGCACGAACCCGAGGTGCGGCTCGCCGAACGCCTCCTCGACCTGCTGAACGCCCCCGCCCGCGTCTTCTTCGCCAACTCCGGCACCGAGGCCAACGAGGCGGCGTACAAGCTCGCGCTCAAGTACGGCCGCCGCGAGGGCCGCTCCTACTTCGTCGCCGCCGAGAACGGCTTCCACGGCCGCACGATCGGCGCTCTGTCCCTGACCGGCAAGCGGGCCATCCGCGACCAGTTCGGCCCCTTCCCGGTCGAGGTCCGCTTCGTCCCTTACGGCGACGCCGACGCGCTCAAGGAGGCCGTCACCGGCGACTGCATCGCGGTCTTCCTGGAGCCCACCCAGGGCGAGGCCGGCGTCGTCCCGCCGCCCGCGGGCTACTTCGAGTCCGCCCGCGAGATCTGCGACTCCACCGGCGCCCTGCTGGTCGCCGACGAGATCCAGTCGGCCATCGGCCGAACCGGACACTGGTTCGCCCACCAGGCCGACGGCGTCACCCCCGACATCCTCACCCTGGCCAAGGGCCTCGGCGGCGGGCTGCCCATCGGCGCGTGCGTCGGCTTCGGCGACGCCGGCCGGCTGTTCGAGAAGGGCGACCACGGCTCCACCTTCGGCGGCAACCCCGTCTCGTGCGCCGCCGCGCTCGCCGTGCTCGACACCGTCGACCTCGACCACGTGAAGTCGGTCGCCGCGCGGCTGCGCACCGGCCTGGAGTCCGTCCGCCACCCGCTGCTCAAGGGCGTGCGCGGCCGCGGCCTGTGGCTGGCCGCCGTGCTGACCGACGACCGCTCGGCCCAGGTCCAGCAGGCCGCCGCCCACGCCGGCTTCCTGGTCAACGCGGTGCAACCCGACGCCGTGCGCATCGCCCCGCCGCTCATCGTGACCGCCGAGGAAGTCGACGCCCTGGTGGCGGCGCTGCCCGCCATCCTGACGGAGGCGGCCGGATGAGCCCCAGGCACTTCCTGCGCGACGACGACCTCGCCCCCGCCGAGCAGGCGGAGGTCCTCGACCTGGCCGCCGCCATGAAGAAGGACCGCTTCGGCTACCGTCCCTTCGAAGGGCCGCAGACCGTCGCCGTCCTGTTCGACAAGCCGTCGGCCAGGACCCGCGTCTCCTTCCACACCGGCATCGGCGAGCTGGGCGGCCTGCCGCTGGTCGTCGACAACGTCTCGGTGCTCATGGGCCGCGGCGAACCGGCCTCCGACCTGGCCAGGGTGCTCGACCGGCAGGTCGCCGCCATCGTCTGGCGCACCACCGGCCAGGCGCTGATCGAGGAGATGGCCGCCCACTCCAAGGTGCCGGTCGTCAACGCGCTCACCGACGACTTCCACCCCTGCCAGATCCTCGCCGACCTGCAGACCGTCCGCGAACGGCTGGGCCGCACCGCCGGCGTCACGCTCACCTACGTGGGCGACGGCGCCAACAACATGGCTCACTCCTACCTGCTCGGCGGCGCCACCGCCGGGATGCACGTACGGATCGCCGCCCCGGCCGGCTACCAGCCGGACGCCGTCCTGCTCGACCGGGCCGCGGCCATCGCCGCCGGGACCGGCGGCTCGGTGCTCGCGCTGTCCGACCCGGTGGCCGCCGTCCAGGGCGCCCACGTGATCGCCACCGACACGTGGGTTTCGATGGGCCAGGACGGCAAGGAGGACCGGGTGAACGCCCTCATGCCGTACCAGGTGAACAACGAGCTGATCGAGCACGCCGCACCCGACGCGATCGTGCTGCACTGCCTGCCCGCCTACCGCGGCTACGAGATCACCGACGAGGTGCTCGAAGGCCCGCGCAGCGTCGTGTGGGACCAGGCGGAAAACCGCCTGCACGCCCAGAAGGCCCTGCTCCACTGGCTGGTGTCGCACCGATGACCATCCCGATGACCAAGGCCGCCCGGCAGGCGAAGATCACCGACCTGCTGGAGCGCAAGGCCGTGCGCTCCCAGCCCGAGCTGGCCAAACTCCTCGCCGAGAGCGGCGTCGAGGTCACCCAGGCCACGCTCTCGCGTGACCTCGACGAACTCGGCGCGCTCAAGCTGCGCGCCGACGACGGCTCCCTCGTCTACGCCCTGCCCGGCGAGGGCGGCGGCAGGATCCCGCTGGCCCGCCTCGGCAGCGGCGAGAGCCCCGACGCCCGCCTCCACCGCATCGCGGAAGAGCTGCTCGTCGGAGCCGAGGCGTCGGCGAACCTGGTCATGGTGCGCACCCCGCCGGGTGCGGCCCAGTTCCTCGCCTCCGCCATCGACCACGCCGACTGGGAGTCCATCCTCGGCACGGTGGCCGGCGACGACACGATCCTCGTCATCAGCCGCGACCCGGCGGGCGGGCAGGCCGTCGCGGAGGCGCTGCTGAGGGTCGCCGACCGGCGCACCTGACTGCTGAGGGTCGCCGACCGGCGCACCTGACGGACTTCCAGGGAGACTGACATGCCCGACAGAGTGGTGCTCGCCTATTCCGGCGGGCTCGACACCTCGGTCGCCATCCCGTACCTCGCCGAGAAGATGAACGCCGAGGTCATCGCCGTCGCCGTGGACCTCGGCCAGGGCGGCGAGGACATGGAGACCATCAGGAAGCGGGCCATCGACTGCGGCGCCGCCGAATCGATCGTCGTGGACGCCAAGGAGGAGTTCGCCGCCGAATTCTGCGTGCCGGCCCTCCAGGCCAACGCCCTCTACATGGACCGCTACCCGCTGGTCTCCTCCCTCTCACGCCCGCTCATCGTCAAGCACCTGGTGACGGCGGCCAGGAGGTTCGGCGGCACCGTCGTCTCCCACGGCTGCACCGGCAAGGGCAACGACCAGGTCCGCTTCGAGGCCGGCCTGGCCGCGCTCGCCCCCGACCTCCAGGTCATCGCCCCCGCCAGGGACTTCGCCTGGACGCGCGACAAGGCCATCGAGTACGCAGAGTCCAAGGGCCTGCCCATCGAGACGTCGAAGAAGAACCCGTTCTCCATCGACCAGAACCTCTGGGGCCGCGCCGTCGAGACCGGCTTCCTCGAAGACATCTGGAACGGCCCCACCGAGGAGGTCTACTCCTACACCTCCGACCCGGCCCGGCCCCGCGACCCCGACGAGGTCGTGATCACCTTCGCCCGCGGCGTCCCCGTCGCCCTCGACGGCCGGACGATGACCCCGTACGCGGTCATCGACGAGCTCAACCGCCGCGCCGGCGCCCACGGCGTCGGCCGGATCGACATGGTCGAGGACCGCCTGGTCGGCATCAAGTCACGCGAGGTCTACGAGGCGCCCGGCGCCATCGCGCTCATAACCGCGCACCTGGAGCTGGAGAGCGTCACCGTCGAGCGCGACCTGGCCCGCTTCAAACGCGGCGTCGACCAGCGCTGGAGCGAACTCGTCTACGACGGCCTGTGGTTCTCGCCGCTCAAGGACGCGCTCGACGCCTTCATCGCCGAGGCCCAGAAGCACGTCAACGGCGAGATCAGGATGGTCCTGCACGGCGGGCGGGCCACCGTGACGGGCCGGCGCTCCGACGACTCCCTGTACGACTTCTCACTCGCCACGTACGACACCGGCGACGCCTTCGACCAGTCCCTGGCCAAAGGCTTCGTCCAGCTGTTCTCCCTCCCCGCTAAGATCGCGGCGGCCCGGGACACGAGAAAGGACTGACTTGCACTATGGTCGCGGGGGAAACGGAGGAGATGACGGTGAGTGATGGCAAGCCGATGCGGCTGTGGGGCGGACGCTTCGAGAGCGGCCCGTCCGACGCGCTGGCCCGGCTGTCGGTGAGCGTGCACTTCGACTGGCGGCTGGTGCCGTACGACCTGGCGGCGTCCAGGGCGCACGCCCGCGTGCTGCACAGGGCGGGGCTGCTGAGCGACGAGGAGCTCGACCGCATGATCGGCGCGCTCGACGACCTGGAGCGCGCGTGCAAGGCGGGGGAGTTCCGCCCGACGGTCGCCGACGAGGACGTGCACACCGCGCTGGAACGCGGCCTGCTGGAGCGGCTCGGCTCGCTCGGCGGCAAGCTGCGCGCCGGCCGCTCGCGCAACGACCAGATCGCCACCGATCTGCGGCTCTACCTGCGCGACCACGCCAGATCGGTGGTCTCACGCCTGGTCGAGCTGGAGACGGCGCTGATGGCCCAGGCCGAGCAGCACGCCGACACGGCCGCGCCCGGCATGACCCACCTGCAGCACGCCCAGCCGGTCTCGTTCGGCCACCAGTTGCTGGCCCACGTGCACGCCTTCGCCCGTGACGTCGACCGGCTCACCGACTGGGACAAGCGCGCCGCGATCTCCCCGCTGGGTTCAGGCGCCCTCGCGGGCTCCTCGCTGCCGCTCGACCCGCAGGCCGTGGCCGAGGAGCTGGGCTTCTCCGCCGCCGCGCCCAACTCGATGGACGCCGTCGCCGACCGCGACTTCGCCGCCGAGTTCCTGTTCGACGCGGCCATGATCGGCGTGCACCTGTCGCGGCTGGGCGAGGAGATCGTCCTGTGGGCCTCGCAGGAGTTCCGCTGGATCGAGATGGACGACGCCTACTCCACCGGCTCGTCGATCATGCCGCAGAAGAAGAACCCCGACGTCGCCGAGCTGGCCCGCGGCAAGTCCGGGCGGCTCATCGGCAACCTCATGTCGCTGCTCACCACGCTCAAGGGCCTGCCGCTCACCTACAACAGGGACCTCCAGGAGGACAAGGAGCCGGTGTTCGACGCGGTCGACACCCTCCTGCTCGTCCTGCCCGCGATGGCCGGCCTGGTCGCCACCATGCGGATCAACACCGCCCGCATGGAGGCCTCGGCCCCCGACGGGTTCGCCCTGGCCACCGACCTGGCCGAGCTGCTGGTCCGCCGCGGCGTGCCGTTCCGCGAGGCCCACGAGGCCGTCGGCCACCTCGTCGTGTGGTGCCAGGTCAACGACAAGGACCTCGGCGAGCTGAGCGACGACGAGCTGGTCAAGGTCTCGCCGCACCTGACCCCCGACGTCCGCGACGTGCTCAGCGTGCCCGGCGCCCTGGCCGCGCGCAAGGCCTACGGCGGCACCGCGCCCGACCGCGTCCGCGACCAGCTCGTCGCGCTGCGGGAGTCCGTCGACGCGCAGGCGGCATGGGCCGCGGGGAGCTGAGCTCCGCCGCGCTGCCGCGGAGTTTCTTCGACCGGCCGTCCTGGGAGGTGGCGCCCGACCTGCTCGGGCGCGTGCTCGTGCACGGCAGCGGGGAGAGCGCCGTCGCCGTACGCCTGACCGAGGTCGAGG
>NZ_BAAAMU010000160.1:0-5855 GCF_039529435.1 Nonomuraea maheshkhaliensis | reverse complement strand
CTTCGGCCCCGGCGAGGATCCGGCCGCCCACACCTACCGGGGCAGGACGCCGCGCAACGCCGTCATGTTCGGCCCGCCGGGCCACATCTACGTCTACTTCACCTACGGCATGCACTTCTGCGCGAACCTCGTGTGCCTGCCCGAAGGGCACGGCTCGGCCGTGCTGCTGCGGGCCGGCGAGGTGGTCGCGGGCGCCGCCGAGGCCCGCGCCCGCCGCTCGTCCGGCAAGCCCGTCGCCGATCGCGACCTGGCTCGGGGCCCCGCCCGGCTGGCCGTGGCCCTGGGCCTGCTGCGCGAGCACAACGGCCTCGACGCCGTCCTCGAAGGCTCGCCGTCCGGCCGGCCGCACCAGTCGGCCACCGTCCTGCACGGCCGGCCCGCCGATCCTTCGGCGATCAGGTCAGGGCCGCGCACCGGCGTCTCGACGGCCAAGGACACCCCGTGGCGGTTCTGGATCGACGGCGACCCGACCGTCTCGCCGTACCGCGCTCACGTGCCGCGCCGGCGCAATGCCGCGGCCACCTCCGTGGGGGAGGTGCCCAGCTCTTGAGGGCTGAAGATGTGCAGATAGTCGCCGGTGTCGATCTCCAGCATCTCGCTGCGCAGCCCCCACCGCCTGCGCACGTCCACCTTGACGTCCCAGATCGACTCCCACGGCACGTGCCGCCGGCCCGCGAACCCGTGCACCACCGTGATGCCGCTCTCGTCGGCCGCCAGCCGCACCGGGACGAGCAGGTCGCGCAACCCCATGCCGCCCACCAGAACGGCCGCGGGCACCGCCAGGATCACCCCGCGCAAATCGCCGTCCCACCACCAGTGAACGCCGAGCCCGGCACACACCAGAGCCCCTAAGATCTTGAAAACGGCCAGCTCGCGACGGACCCTCCACATGGGTACACAGCGTATCCAAGTAGCGCCCATGCGCACGGATCGGGCAGGCTAAAGGCACCGACAACGACCCAGGGAAGCCAGATCACCGTGACCGACATCCTTGACGACCTCGCGTGGCGAGGCCTGATCGCCCAGTCCACCGACCTCGACGCGCTGCGCGCGTCCATGGCCGAGGCACCGATCACGGTCTATTCCGGTTTCGACCCCACCGCGCCGTCCCTGCACATCGGCCACTTCGTGCCGCTGCTCACGCTGCGCCGCTTCCAGCTGGCCGGGCACAACCCGATCGGCCTGGTCGGCGGCGCCACCGGCCTCATCGGCGACCCGAGCGGCCGCAACACCGAGCGCTCGCTCAACTCCAGCGAGATCGTCGCCGAGTGGGTCGAACGCCTGCGCGGCCAGGTCAGCAAGTTTCTGGACTTCGACGCCCAGCCCAACCCGGCCCGCCTCGTCAGCAACCTCGACTGGACCGGCGAGCTGAGCGCCATCGACTTCCTGCGCGACATCGGCAAGCACTTCCCGGTCAACCGCATGCTCGCCAGAGAGTCGGTCTCCGCGCGGCTGCAGGGCGAAGGGCTCAGCTACACCGAGTTCAGCTACCAGATCCTGCAGTCCAACGACTACCTGGAGCTCTACCGCCGCTACAACTGCACCCTGCAGATCGGCGGCAGCGACCAGTGGGGCAACATCACCGCGGGCGCCGACCTCATCCGCCGCGTCGAGGGCGGCCACGTCCACGTGCTGACCCAGCCGCTCATCACCAAGGCCGACGGCACCAAGTTCGGCAAGACGGCCGGGGGCGCCCTCTGGCTCGATCCCGAGATGACCTCCCCGTACGCCTTCTACCAGTACTTCCTCAACACCGACGACCGCGACGTGATCCACTACCTCAGGGTGTTCACGTTCCGGAGCCGCGAGGAGATCGAGGCGCTGGAGAAGGCCGTCGCCGAGCGTCCCTTCGCCCGCGAGGCCCAGCGCACGCTGGCCGAGGACCTCACCGAGCTGCTGCACGGCCGGGCGGAGCTGGACGCGGTCGTCGCCGCCTCCAAGGCCCTGTTCGGCCAGGGCTCACTGGAGGACCTGCCGGCCGCCACCCTCGGGGCCGCGCTGGCCGAGGTGCCCAGGGCCGCCATCCCCGAGCTCGGCACCGCCTTCGTTGACCTGCTGGCCGACAGCGGCCTGGTGGAGTCCAAGTCGGCGGCCCGGCGGGCGGTGAAGGAGGGCGGGGCGTACCTCAACAACCGCAAGATCACCGACGAGGCGTACGTGCCCGGGGCGGACGATCTGCTCGGTGGGCGGTACATGGTGCTGCGACGCGGGAAGAAGTCGATCGGCGGCGTCGAGGTCGGCTGACCGCCCCTGCCACACGGGCCCTCCGGCTTGACGCCGGGGGCCCGTTCTCGTGCCGCTCTCGGGCCGTTTCGTACGTGCCGCGTCCACCCGCGACGGTCGCGTCATCCGGCCTTCGCCTCCGGGCCCCCGACCGCCGTCGGCCTGGCCACTGGCAACCTGGCTACCGTCGGCGGCGTGACTACCGATAGCGGCCCGGACCGCCGACGCTGGGGTGACCGCAGACGGCGCGACCGCCGATGGTGGCCTGACTGCCGACGGGCGGTGCGACTGCTGATGGGGGCGTGACTTGGCGCCACCCCCGTTGACCGCGACCGACTGGCGGCTATCGACCGCGTCCCTCACCCCGTTCGAACGCCGTCTCCGTCACCCCGTTCGAACAACGCCACCGTCAGGCCGGGCAGATCCCCCGAATGCTTGGCCAGGCTCAGCTCGAACCCGGCCCGCTCCACCTCCTCGACCCGGGGCACGGCATCCTCCTCAAGCCCCGACTGCTTCGTCCCCCGCCACACGACCCAGACCCGCTCCCGTTCCCTCAGCACGGCCGAGACATCCGACCGTTCCGGATAACCGAACCCGTCCGGCTCCGGTTCGTCGCCCGCCCGCAGGACGTCCACGGGCATGAGGGAGTCGGCGTAGTAGTCGAATCCGGTCCGCAGCTGGCTCTGCCCGTAGACGATGGCGTCCTCGGGCTCGGCCTTGATCACCCGCAGGGCCCACGGGATGTTCTCGAACCGGCCGTTCTCCTCCCGTACGTCGACATGGTCGGGGAAGGCCAGCGCGCACCCCAGCGCCACGACCACCACCCCCGCCACCACGTGGAACCGGGGCAGCGCTGCCACGGCCACCCCGGCCAGCAGCGCCAGCGCGGGAGCCGTCACGAACAGATAGCGATCCACGTACACCGGCGTCACCGCCCACGAGACCACCAGCAGCAGCACCGGCGGCAACACGAGCCACCCCACCAGCACGAACGCCCAGACCCCACCGCTCCGCTCGTCCCCAGCGGACGGGGGGACGGCTGCCCCGTCCGGCCCCGCCCCGGCCCGCAGTGACTTCCCGCCCTGCACCGTCCCCGCCCGTGGCGTTCTCCCGAACAGCACCGCCGCCCCCACCAGCGCCATCACGAACAACACCACTCCGAGCGTGCCCGCCCCCGCCGCCATCTTGGGAAACTTCAACCACACCTCGGGCCCGCGCTCGGGGATCCAGCTGATGGCATGCCGCTCCCCGTACCCGATGAGCCCGAGAACGGCGGCCGGCACACACCCCACAGCCATCGCCACCACCATCCGCACGGCCACGGCCCGTCGCATCAGCAGCACCTGAGCCGGCAGCACGAGCACCGCGAAGAGATGCGTGGAGCACACCAGCGCCACCGCCATCCCGTACACCACCCAGCGCCGCACATCCGGCCTGCCTCCGCTCTCCAAGGCCCGGTGCAACGCCCAGAACGAGAACACGACCGCGGCCGCCGCGAACGCGTACGACCTGGTAAAAGCCCCGTAGTAGGACACCGAAGGCAGGATCGCGAACACCCCTGCCGCGATCACCCCCGCACGCGTGCCGTGCAGCCGACGCCCCAGCTCGACCAGGAACCACGCCGCCACCCCGATCGCCACCGCCGACGGCAGCCGCAACCACAACTCCGCCGTCCCCGCCTTCGCCCAGAAGTGCATGAACAGGTAGTAGGGGAGGAAGTGCCCATCGATGTGGCGGGCCAGCTCGAACATCCCCGCCAGCGAACGGCCGGCGGCGCTGATGGTGGCCAGCTCGTCCCCGTTCAGAGTCGAGGAGCCGCTACCCGAGAACGCGGCCAGCCCGGCGGGCAACGCCATCCACCAAGGGGTTGACGTGCGGGGACGGGCGGTTGGGCGGACTGGGGGAGCTAGTGTGGCGGCAGTGGTCACCGGGGCAGGATACGCGGCAGTGGTCCCGATATATGGCGAAAGTGATCGTCTCCGCCCCTTCTGGCCCGATCAACTCAGGAGGCACCGAGCAACAACTCTCCGGAGCCATCGGGCCAAGACCTCCGACCTCCAGCTTGCTTTCCACCGCGCCACCTGCGAGCGCAGGGATGCAACGAGCGCAGGGATGCAACGAGCGCAGGGATGCAACGAGCGCAGGGATGCAACGAGCGCAGGGAATGCAACGAGCGCAGGGATGCAACGAGCGCAGTACCCCTGTGCGCCAAGGACACACAGCCACCTTGGGCCTCGCACGCCCGCGCTACGAGGGCGCCGTACCTCGGTCCCCACCTCCGCACCCCAGCTCGAGACTCCTGCCCCAGCCCCGGGGTAGCGGGCGCCGCCATCGCCAGCACCGCACCTCCAACCACCACGCTGGCAGAGCCGCCATCGCGGAGGGACCTTGGCAGCACCTGCCACACGCGACCCTCGAAGGGCGCGACACCCTCGCCCAGATCTGGGGAATCGGCAGCACCCGCCGCTGAGCACCGAAACCAGGCTTCCGCACACGGTGCCTGGAAGCGCGCCGCCATGACACGGTGCTTGGGGATCGCCCCGCAAGAACCGATCGCTTCACCAGCACCCCCGGCCTGCTCCTCCGGCAATCCGGTTTGCGCCGGCCCTTTGCGCCGACCTTCTGCGTCACCCCCTGGACCGGCCGTCCTGCGTTGACCGCTCTGCGCTGCCCGCCTTCTGATCAATCGCCACGCCCTGCCCGCAGGCCATGCTTGCCCAGGGGCAGAATCCCGGCAGTCGCCCGAGTCAGTTCGCGAAACCCACCCGCCCTCGTGGAACACCCAACCGAGCCGTCGCAGCACCACCGACACCGTCCGGACTACCCGCACCACCTACATCGACGCTCCCACCAGACGGTTCTGCCCCGATGTGCTCCCACCTGGCAGCCGTCACCCCCCACCACCAGTTGCCGGCCTGGCGAGTAGGCGCGGGGCAGGTGGCCTCGGCATCAGTAGCACCCACGACCGCTCCGACCCGCGTTGCACCACCACCTGGGAGAACCACATCGACCGCGAGCACCTCGCACGCGTCGTCGCACGCGACGACACCAAGGCACCAGGGCACCAGAGCTCCCAGAGCGAAGGGCAGGACACCACGACGTCACCGCCTGCACCGACACGGGGCGCAAAACCGCTCCCAGCGCGCTGACCAGTCAGAACTCTCAAACAGCGGAGACGAGCCACCATCCCCCGGGCGAGTCGATTTGACGTGCCGCAGATCGCGACCTAGTGTTTCTCTTCGCCCCGGGAGTGAGCCGGACGCCGGTCAGGCGGACGGGCCCCAGGGCAAGCCTCTTGATACAACGAGCCACCCGGCAGAGCCGCTTAGGCGTGCTTCAGCATGGGCCGTTGTCCGGGCATGCCGACACTACCGAAAATTCGGTTGATTCGACATGGTCCGGGTGACACGGTAAGTTGCGAGGGTTGCCCCGAAGCCGGGGCGCACAATCTTGGAAGGTCATCCGGCCTCAGATCAAATCGCAAGATTTGACTCGAAGCTAGTCGATCTGCTAAGCTTGCGGAAGACGAGATAGCGCCTTCAAGGCCAGGATCGCTGAATACAGATCCAGACCGAGTTGTACGCGTCCGTTTCTTGAGAACTCAACAGTGTGTTAAAAGCCAGTGCATGATT
>NZ_BAAAMU010000159.1:0-23238 GCF_039529435.1 Nonomuraea maheshkhaliensis | reverse complement strand
CGCCTGCGCGCCCTGCGCCCGCTGCCGGCCGGCACGCCGGCAGCGGGCGCAGGCTGGGTGGCGGCGTGGAACGAGGTGACCGGCCTGCTGGAGGAGGCCCGGCACACCCTCGCCGGCCTCGCCGCGGCGGACGCGGCACGGGCAAGGACGGCCATGGCGGGGCTCATCGGCGACGAACGGTTCCTCGACGCGCTGGTGTGCGATGAGCCGGCCCTCTACCGCGACCTGCGGCGCGGGGCCAAGGGCGGCAGGACGCGCCGGCAGCTCGCCGCCCGCCTCCAGCGGCTGGCGGCCTCGTGCGAGACGACCGGCTGCTACGGGCCGATCGGCTACGGCACCGTCGAGCCCGGCGCCGTCGGCGGCTACACCTGGAAGGGACATCGCGAGCTCGCCCGGCGGGTGGCCTTCCCGGCCGCGCGGGTGGGCGAGGCGCTGCAGCAGCGCCTCCTGGCCGATCCCGGGCTCGTGGCAGGGCTGGTGCCACGGCGTACGACCTGGACGGGGGAGGCGCACGACGGGGCCGCCTTCGCCGGCCACTGCGACGGGCGCCGCACGCTGGCCGAGATCGCCGAACAGACGGGCACGGGCATGGAACGGGCCTCGGCGGCGCTGGCCGTGGCGGTCCGGCGCGGCCTGCTCACCCACGACCTCTGCCCACCCGCCACCGTCCGCGACCCTCTGGGCTGGCTACGCGACAGCCTGGCCGCCAAGGGGCTGCGGCCCGGCTCTGCGCCCGGGCGTGGCCTGACGGTGAAGGGCGTCCGGCGCACCCTCGCCGAGGGCGCGGACGTCTGCGAATGCGGCCTGGCGGCCGGCCCGGCTCCCGACCCCCGAGGTGCCACAGGACCTGCGGGCGGTCCTGTTACGGGCGTCCGGGGCGCCGAGGGGTCTGTGGACGGTCCGATTTCCGGTGTCCGGGGCGCCGAGGGTCCAGGCGGCGGACGGGGGTCCGACGCCGGTGATGCTGCGGGGCCCGTGGGCGGGGTGGGGGTCGATGCGGGTGGTGCGCTCGGAGCCGGAGGTGGGGTGCCGGGGGAGGCGGGGGCTGCTCGATGTGGGCATGGGGGGGGGGAGGCGGCTGACGTGCCACCAAATGTGACGCCGGGTGTGATGCCGGATGTGACGGAATCTGCGGGGAGTCGTGGTGGGGAAGGTGCCGGGGCGCGGGAGGTGCGCGGGCGGGGGCGTGCAGGGGGGCCGGGTCAGGGCGGGCGGGGGTTCGTGACGCCGGCGGGTGTACCCGTGCAGCGGGAACGGGTTCTCATCGGTGGCCGGTCAGGGAGTGAACCACCGCTGGTGCGGCGCGTCGAGGAGATCAGCGAGCTGCTCGGGCAGTACCCGGCGGCCTCGCCGGACGTGAAGCTGGCCGTGCAGCGCCGGATCGAGGCGCTGACCGGCACCGTGCGGCGCGACGAACGGGTGATCGTGCACGAGGCCGCCGCCGGCACACTACGGGTCACCGCCGGCGGCGGGCTGGCGGCCGACCTGCGCGGACGCATGCGCTGGGTGCTCGACCTGCTCGCCGAGGAGGCCGAGCTGACCAGGACGCGGACCAACCGGCTGGTGGCCGGGCGGCTCGGCGCGGGCACGTTCGAGCTGGCCGACGCGCTGCGGGCGACCGGCGACCTGCGGATCGACCACAGCGACAGGCTCACCCAGCGCATCGCCGCCCTCGTACGCGACGAGCCGGCCGGGTCCCGCTCGCTCGACCTCGCCGGACTGCTCGACGAGCCCGCCCCGCCCGCCGCCCCCGTGCTCTGCTCGGCCGACGTCATGGTCGCCGCCGCCTCGCTGGAGGCGTACGAGGAAGGAGTGACCCCGCTGGTCCTCGACCGGCTGCACGACGCGGTCCTGCTCACGCCGTGGGAGACGCAGTTCCACGAGGACGGCGCGGCCTGCCTGGCCGGACGGGACGCGGAGATCAGGCGGGCGCTGTCCGGCTTCACCGTGCTGAACGTCATCACCCATCGCTCCGACGGCGCGCCGCCGCCGGAGCTGCCCGGCCCCGTGCTGGAGCTCGGCGGGGCGACGGCCGGCCCCGGGCGGCGGCGGATCGGGCTCGACGAGTTGTACGTCCACAGCGACGGCCGGCGCGCCCTCCTGTACGCCAAGGGTACGAAGGAGCCGCTGCTGCTGCACAACGGCGAGCACGACACCGCGCTGCACACGGCCCTCGCCCTGCCCAGGATCCGGCTGCCCCGGCTCGGCGACCTGCCCCGCGTGCCCCGGCTGACCTGGGACAACGTCGTCATCTCGCGCCGGCGCTGGCAGGTGGGGCGGGCCTCGTTCGACGCGCTCGGACAGGCCGACGACGACCGCGGGCTGCTGGTGGCGGCGGCCCGGCTGCGTCAGGTCCACGACCTGCCTGCCGCCTTCTACGCCCGCTCGGGCCGCGAACGCGAGCCCTTCTACGTCGACACGCGCTCGCCCGCACTGCTCGAAGGGCTGGCCCGGCTGGCGGCGGCGGCCGACCGCGTCACGATGACCGAGGTGCTGCCGGGGCCGGACGAGTGCTGGCTGCGTGACGGGGACCAGCGGTTCGCGGCCGAGCTGCGCTGCGTGTACCTGCGCCGGGCCGGCGCCCCCGCGAATCGGCCGGTGGAGCGCATCACCGACGTCTCCGCCGTGCCGGACGGGCGCGCCCCGCAGGTGGCCGGCAGTGCCAGGTCGCGGCCGGCGCACCCCTACCCGTGGCCGGGCGCGGACGGCTGACGGACCTGCCCGTTGTTCCCCGGCGGAAAATCGGTTGCCGGGGTGGGGAGGGGGCTGGTGTAATCCCGGGCTGAAGCAGTTCACGACCCCACAGGAGGCCCGCGATGCGGGAAACGTTCATGTTCCCCCAGCTCAGCGAATCCTCCTATGCAAAGGGCATGACGCTTCTTGAGACCGTCCGACTCCAGGACCTCATCCTCTGACACCTCACTCCTCCACCTGCTGCGCCCCGGACGGCGGCCCGCCGCCGCGCTGACCGGCGCGGTCGCCGCGGTGACCGCCCTGCCGCTGGCCGCGCCGCAGATCACCCGCCGCTTCGTCGACGACGCCATCGCCGGCGCGAGCATCCGGCACCTGACCATGATCGCGCTCGGCTACCTCGGGCTGGCCGCCGGAGGCCAGGCGGCCCGCATGCTGACCGCGTGGCTGGCCAGCCGGCTCGCCTGGGACGGCAGCAACCGCCTGCGTGAGCGGCTCACCGAGCACACGCTCGGCCTCGACCTGGCCTTCCACGGCCGGCACACCCCCGGCGAGCTGATCGAGCGGGTGGACGGCGACGTCGTCGCGGTGGCCGACTTCGTCGTGGCGTTCCTGCTCGACGTCGTGGCCGGCGTGCTGCTGCTGGCCGGCGTGGTCGCCGTCGTGTTCACCGTCGACTGGCGCATCGGGGCCGTGCTGCTGGCGTACTGCCTGCTCATCGGGTACGGCATGGTCAGGGCACAACGCCTGGCCGTCCCCTCGGCGGCCGGTTCGCGGGCCGCGAACGCCACGCTGACGGGCGTGCTCGAAGAGCGCCTCGCGGGCGCCGAGGACCTCAGGGCCAACGGCGCGGGCGAGCACACCGTACGCCGGTTCCACCAGACGAGCGCCGCGGTCCTGCGCGCCGAGCGGCACGACGCCCGCGTCGGCACCACCCTGCTGGCGGGCACCTCGGTGGCCTTCGCCGCCGGGACGGCGATCATGCTGGGGCTGGCGGCCTGGACCATGGAGACCGGGGCGCTCACGGTGGGCACCGCCGTGCTGCTCTTCCAGTACACGCTCATGGTACGGGCGCCGTTCGAACGGCTGATCGACCAGATCAGGCAGTACCAGGCGGCCCTGGCCGGGCTGTCCCGCATCGCGGGACTGCTGGCCGAGCGCCCGTCGCTGATCCCCGGCACCCGCCCGCTGCCCGCCACCGGCCCGCTCGGCCTGCGCCTCGACGGCGTCGGGTTCTCCTACCCCGGCGACGACGAGCGGGTGCTGTCCGGGATCGACCTCACGCTCGCGCCCGGCGAGACGCTCGGCCTGGTCGGGCGGACCGGCAGCGGCAAGACCACGCTGGGCCGGCTCGTCCTTCGCCTGCACGACCCGGACGAGGGCGCCGTGCTCGTGGGCGGCGTGGACCTGCGCGAGGCGGACCCGCACTCGCTGCGGGCCAGGATCGGCGTGGTCACCCAGGACGTGCAGCTCTTCGCGGCCAGCGTCAGGGACAACCTCACGCTGTTCCGGCCCTCGCCAGGGGACGAACGGCTGCGCGCGGCGCTCGGAGCGGCCGGGCTCGCGGAGTGGGCGGACGAGCTGCCCGACGGGCTCGACACCGAGCTGCGTACGGTATCCGCCGGGCAGGCGCAGCTCCTCGCGTTCGCCCGCGCCTTCCTCGCCGACCCCGGGCTCGTCGTGCTGGACGAGGCGTCGAGCCGGCTCGACCCGGCCACCGAGCGCCGCATCGAGGACGGCGTCGCCCGCCTGCTGCACGGCAGGACCGGCGTGATCATCGCGCACCGCCTGTCGTCCCTGGCGAAGGTGGACAAGATCGCGGTGCTCGACCACGGCAAGATCGTCGAGTGCGGCCGCCGCGCCGACCTCGCCGCCGACCCGCACAGCCGCTTCGGCCGGCTGCTGGACCTGGCGGGGGTGAGCCGATGAGGCCGGTGACGCGGGTGGCCACCCGGCTGGCCACGTTCGACCTGCGCCGGTACGTGATCGGGGCGCTGCTGTGGCTGCCGGTCCACGTGATCCCGCTGGCCGGCGGGCTCGTCCTGCGGGAGGTCTTCGACGGGATCAGCGGCCACCGGCCGGCCGCGCTGGAGGCGACGCTGTGGTGGTGCGCGGCGTTCGTGGGGGTCGAGGTCGTGCGCGGGGTGGTGATCATCGTCGCGTGGACGTACGGCGTCTACTGGTGGAACGCCGCCGCGACGCTGCTGCGCGGCAACGTCCTGCGCTCCGTCCTCACCGCGCGCGGCCCCGCCGCCGCGCGGCTGCCGCACTCCTCCGGCGACTCCGTGGCACGGATGCGCGACGACGTGGCCGACGCGGTGGACTTCACCGACGAGAGCGTCAGCCTGGCCGGCACCACGCTGTTCGCCCTGGCCGCCGTGCCGATCATGGCCGCGGTCGATCCCGTCGTCACGTTCGTGCTGGTGCTGCCGATGATCGCGGTCGGCGTGCTGAGCCGGACGATGCGGCGCACGATCGCGCGGCTGCACCGGCGGGCCCGGGTGCTCGGGGCGGCCGTGACCGCGTACGTGGGGGAGGTCTTCGGCGGCGTACTGGCGATCAAGACCGCCGGGGCCGAGGACGCGGCGCTGGAGCGGCTGCGCGAGCACAACCGGCGGCGGCGCGACGCCGCCGTCAGGGACCGGATGGCGACCGACCTGCTCGACGCGGCGACCACCACGACCGTCGAGCTCAGCATCGGGCTCGTTTTGCTGCTCGCCGCGCCCGCCATGCGCGGCGGCGAGTTCACCGTGGGCGACCTCGCGCTGTTCACCAGCTACATCGGCTGGCTCACCGCGCTGCCCCGCTCGATCGGCACCCTGCTCTACCGGCTGCCGCAGGCCGCGGTCGCGACCGAGCGGCTCAGCGGGATGATGGCGCCGCACGAGGACGCGGACGATCTGGTCAAGGGCACCGAGGTGTGGCTGCGCCGCGACCCGCCGCCCGCCGCGACCCCGCCGCCGCACGCCGACCGGCTGCGCGTGTTCGAGGCGCGCGGGCTGAGCGTGCGCGGGGTGCTGCACGACGTCGGGCTGCGCGTCGAGCGGGGCTCGTTCACGGTCGTGACCGGGGCCGTGGGGTCGGGCAAGACCACTCTGGTACGCGCCCTGCTCGGCCTGCTGCCGCTGGACGCGGGCACGATCTCGTGGAACGGCGTGCCGATCGAGGACCCGGGCACGTTCCTCGTCCCCGGGCGGACGGCGTACGCGGGCCAGGTGCCCCGGCTCTTCTCCACCGGGCTCGGCGAGAACCTGATGCTCGGGCGGCCCGGGGACGCCCGGCGGGCGCTGGAGCTGGCCGTGTTCGAGCAGGACCTGGCCGAGATGCCCGCCGGGCTGGACACGCTCGTCGGGCCGCGCGGGATGCGGCTGTCCGGCGGGCAGGCCCAGCGCGTCAGCGCCGCCCGCGCCCTCGTACGGGAGCCTGACCTGCTGGTCGTGGACGATCTGTCGTCGGCGCTGGACGTCGAGACCGAGCGGCTGCTGTGGCAGCGGATCGCCGGGAACGGCCCGGAGACCGTGCTGGTCGTCTCCCACCGGCAGGCCGCGCTCGAACGCGCCGACCAGGTGATCGTCCTGGACCGGGGGCGGGTCGCCGGGCGGGGACGGCTGACCGAGCTGCTGGAGACCTGCCCGGAGATGCGGCGGCTGTGGCACGCGGAGCTGATCGCGGAGGCGGAGGAACGGACCGGTGACTGAACGAGCGGGCCGCTGGACGAACGGGCGGCCCCGGCGCGCAGCACGCTCTGCGGGCTGGCGGTGCGGGGCGAGCGGGGGAGAGGTGGTGGCCGAGGTTGTCGGTGGGAGGGGGCACCATGGATCTGTGACAACAAGCATCACGCCGAGCATGACCGGGGTCGCGGAGCTGGTCGAGCTGGTCTCCCGGGGCCGGGTGGCTGTGCTCAGCGGGGCCGGGCTGTCGACCGAGTCGGGCATTCCCGACTATCGGGGGCCCACAGGGCGGGCCAGGCGGGCCGAGCCGATGACCTACCAGCGTTTCGTGGGCAGCGCGGAGGCGCGGCGGCGCTACTGGGCGCGCAGCCACGTCGGCTGGCGGCAGATCGGCCTGGCCCGGCCCAACGACGGTCACCGGGCCGTGGCCGAGCTGGAGCGCCGCGGGCTGCTGGCCGGCATCGTCACCCAAAACGTGGACGGCCTGCACCAGGCGGCCGGCGCCCGCCGGGTGATCGAGCTGCACGGCGGGCTCGACCGCGTCGTCTGCCTGTCCTGCCGCGAGCGCACGCCGCGCGCCGAGCTGGAGCGGCGCCTGCGCGCGGCCAACCCGGAGTGGGAGGCGGCGGCCGGCCAGATCAACCCCGACGGCGACGCCGTGCTCACCGACGCCCAGGTGGCCACGTTCCGCGTGGTCGACTGCACGGGCTGCGGCGGGCTGCTCAAGCCGGACGTGGTCTTCTTCGGGGAAAACGTTCCGGGGCCGCGGGTCGACGAGTGCTTCGCGGTCGTGGGCGGGGCGCGGGCGCTGCTGGTGCTCGGGTCGTCGCTGGCGATCAGGTCGGGGCTGCGGTTCGTGAGCAGGGCGGCGGCGCTCGGCATCCCCATCGCGATCGTCAACCAGGGCCCGACCGGCGCCGACGCCGACGCCGCGCTCACCGTTGACGCCCCGCTCGGCCCGACCCTGACCCACGTCACGGCCCGGCTCGCGACCTCCACCTGACCGGCCTTCCGGCACGGCTCCGCCGCGGGGGTCGCGGCGCGGAGGGCCGGACACCCTGAGGCCGGCGGCACCGATGGAGCCGGGGTGCTGTGGGGTGCCGGGGGCGGGGGAGAATGGGGGCATGGCTTCTCGTGCGTGTCCCTGCGGCCTGCCCGGCACCTACCAGGACTGCTGCGGCAGGCTGCACCGCGGTGACTCGGCCGCCGCCACCGCTGAGCAGCTCATGCGGTCGCGGTTCAGCGCGTTCGCCGTTGGGGACGAGGCCTACCTGCTGCGCACCTGGCTGCCCTCCGCCCGCCCGGCGGGTTCCGTCCAGGACCGGCGGGTGAAGTGGACGCGGCTGGAGGTGCTGGAGAGCAGCGGGGGCAGCGTCGTGCACACCGAGGGCACCGTGCGCTTCCGCGCCCACTACCTCGACCGCGGCCGCCCGGGGGAGATGGAGGAGCACAGCAGGTTCGTCCGGTACGAGGGCCGCTGGGTCTACGCGGGCGCCCTGTAACACGTCACGTCCTGCGACCGGAAAAGCGTCACAAACCGCAGCCGACCGGGCATCACGGTCTGCGGCCAACGGGGCATCACGGTCTGGCGGCCGGGTGGCACGACTGCGGCCGGCGCGGCGTCACGGCTTGCGGCCGACGGCTCCCACGAAGGTGTGGTAGGTGATGCCGGGTGCCGCGCGGTCCTCGGTGCCGGGGCGCCATTCGGGCAGCGGCACGAGGCCGGGCTCCACCAGCTCCAGCCCGTCGAAGTAGGCCAGGATCTCCTCGCTCGTCCGCCAGCGACCCGTGCCCAGCGTCTCGTTGAAGATCTTCTCGGCCGCGTACGCCTGCTTCGACACCTCGGGATGGGCCAGGCCGGGATTGTGGAAGCAGGAGACGGCCAGATGGCTGCCCGGCGCCAGGCGCGCCATCATGGCGCGAGTGATCCCGGCCGGATCGTCGTCGTCGGCCAGATGGTGCAGGATCGCGAACATCAGCAGTCCCACCGGCTGGTCGAAGTCGATCACCCGCCGGATCTTCGGATGGTCCAGGATCCGCTCCGCCTCGCGCACGTCGGCCTCGACGACCGTGGTGGAGTCGTTCACGGCGAGCAGGGCGCGGGCGTGGACCAGGACGGTCGGGTCGTGGTCCACGTAGACGACCCGGGTGCCCTCGGCGGCCGACTGGGCGATCTCGTGCACGTTGCCCTGCGTGGGCAGGCCGGAGCCGAGATCGATGAACTGGCGGATGCCGGCCTCGGCGGCCAGGTGGCGGACCACGCGCCCGAGGAACTCGCGGTTGGCGCGCCCGGACTCACGGGCGTCGGGGGCGATCTCGAGCGCCTTCTGCGCCATCATGCGGTCGGCCTCGTAGTTGTCCTTGCCGCCGAGCATGTAGTCGTAGACGCGGGAGACGTTGGGCTTGGTGGTGTCGATGCCCGCCGGGCCCCGCTCCCGTTCGTTGTCGGCCACCGTGGGCTCCTTCGGGGGACGTCAGCTCGCATGATCATAATGCCGAAAGTGTGGAAATTTCGGGAAATGAGCGTGGCACATTAGAGCACGAAAGCCAGGGCGCGGGAAAGGATCGCGACCGCGGTGCGCGGGCGGTCACGCGGACTCGCGGATCACCAGCTCGGTCGGCAGGATCACCGGCTCGACGTGCTCGGCCCCGTCGATGAGCGCCAGCAACAGCCGCATCGTCGCCTGCGCCATCTCGGCCAGCGGCTGGCGGATCGTGGTCAGCGGCGGATGCGTCGAGACCGCCACCGAGGAGTCGTCGAAGCCGCCCACCGCCACGTCGTCCGGCACCCGCCGCCCGGCCGCGCGCAGCGCCGCGAGGGCCCCGGCGGCCATCAGGTCGGAGGCCACGAAGACGGCGTCGATGTCGGGTGTGCGCTCCAGCAGCTCCGTCATCGCCCGCTCGCCGCTGGCCTGGGTCCAGTCGCCGTGGGCGATCAGCTTCGAGGTGGCCCGGCGGCCGAGCACGTCGGTGAAGCCCTCCAGGCGCTGGATGCCGCCCGGCGTGTCCATGGGGCCGGTGATCATGGCGATGCGCCGGCGGCCGAGCCCGACGAAGTATTCGGTCATCTGGCGGGCGCCGAGGCGGTCGTCGGCGGTGGCGTACGGGATGACGGTCTCGCGGCCGATGACGGCGCCGCAGGAGACGGCGGGCGGGCCGCTCTGCAGCGCGTCGAGCAGCGGGTCGCCCGCGTGGGTGGAGACGAGCAGCACCCCGTCGGCGTGGCCGCCGCGCACGTAGCGCACCACGCGCTCGCGGTCGGCCTCGTCGCCCGCCATCATCATCACCAGCGACAGATCGTGCTCGGCCAGCATCCTGATCGCCACCCGGATCAGCGTGCTGTAGTTGGGGTCCTCGAAGAGCTTCTCGTGGGGCTCCGACATGACCATGACGACCGAGCCCGTGCGCTGGGTGACCAGGCTGCGGGCGGCGCGGTTGACCGTGTAGCCGGTCTCGGAGATGGCCCGCTCGATGGCCACCCGCGCCTTCGGGCTGACGTATTTGTCGCCGTTGAGCAGGCGGGACACCGTGCCGCGGGACACGCCCGCGGCGGCGGCGACATCGTGGATGGTAGGGCGCTTCACTTGACGGCTCCGGAGGACAGATCGGTCTTCCAGTATCGCTGCATCGTGAGGAAGAGCGCGATCAACGGCACGATCGACAGGAAGGCGCCCGTCAGGATCAGGTTGTAGAGCGTGGGCTGGTTCGCCCCCGCCGCCAGCAGCGTGTAGAGGCCCACCGTGAGCGGGAACTTGCCGTCGTCTCCGAGCATGATGAACGGCAGCAGGAAGTTGTTCCAGATGGCCACGAACTGGAACAGGAAGATCGTCACCATGCCCGGCACCATGAGCGGCATGGCCACCCGCCGCAGCAGGTGCCACTCGCCGGCCCCGTCGATGCGTCCCGCCTCCAGCAGCGAGTCCGGGATCGCCGCGGCGGCGTAGATGCGGGCCAGGTAGATGCTGTACGGGTGCAGGATCTGCGGCAGCAGCACGGCCCAGTGGCTGTCGGCCAGGCCGATCTTGGAGAAGAGCAGGTACTGCGGGATCGCGAGCACGACCGCGGGCACCAGGATGCCGCCGATGAGCAGGTTGAAGATGGCGTCGCGGCCGGGGAAACGGTATTTGGCCAGCGTGTATCCGGAGACCGCCGAGACCGCGGTCGACAGCAGCGCGCCGCCGCCCGCGTAGAGCAGGGTGTTGCCCGCCCAGAGCCAGAACACCCCGTCCCGGTAGGCGAACAGCTCCCCGACGTTGTCGAAGAAGCCGGTGCCGAACGCGAGCGTCGAGGTGCTGAACAGCTCGGCGGGCGACTTGGTCGCCGCGATCAGCACCCAGGCCACGGGGAACAGGCAGTAGAGCGCCCCGATCAGCAGCAGCGCGGTCGGCACCAGCCCGGCCGGCCCCCTGGAGCCGGCGCTGGCGCGGCGGCGGTGTGCGGTGGCGGCGGTGACCGTGGCCATCAACCCTCCCCGAAGGCGCGGTTGCGGACCACGCGCAGGAACCCGAAGGACAGGACGAGCGAGATCGCCGCGATGACGATCGAGGTGGCGGCGGCCGAGTACAGGTCGCCGGTGACGAAGGCGTCGCGGTAGACCTTCATGAGCGGGCTCCACGTGGAGCTGATCGTGTTGGTCAGCGGGCGCAGGGTGGTGGGCTCGGTGAACACCTGGATGGTCGCGATGATCGAGAACACGGTGGTCAGGATGATCGCCGGGGTCAGGATCGGGATCTTGACGCGGACGGCGATCTGGAACTCGGAGGCGCCGTCGAGGCGGGCGGCCTCGTACAGGTCGCGGGGGATCGCGCGCAGCGTGGTGTAGAGCACGAGCATGTTGAAGCCGACCCCGCCCCACACCGCCACGTTCGCCATGGAGTACGTGACGGTGGTGGCGCTCAGCAGGTCCACGTCAAGGACCTGCCGGATCGGGCTGAGCGAGGGCAGGTAGAGGAAGCCCCACAGCAGGGTGGCCGCCACGCCCGGCACCGCGTACGGCAGGAAGATCGCGATCCGCGAGAAGCGGGCCAGCCGCACCCGGGCCGAGTCCAGCAGCAGCGCGAACAGCAGCGCCAGCCCCAGCATCACGGCCAGCACCAGCGCGCCGTAGCCGAGCACCCGCAGCCAGCCCTGCCACAGCTCGGCGTCGGCCAGGGCGGCGGCGAAGTTGTCGAACCCGACGAACACCTCCCTGCGCGCCCCTCTGCCCAGCCCCAGCCCGGACACCTTGGTCCTGCGCATCGCCAGGTAGACGGTGTAGCCGATCGGCACCGCGAGGAACAGCGTGAACAGCACGATCGCGGGGGTCAGGAAGAGGTACGGCCACAGCCCCCTCTGCGAGCGCTTCATGACGCGAGCTGGAAGCCGGCCTTGCGCATGTCCGCGACCGTGGCGTCCTGCATCGACTGGATGGCGGCGGAGAACGGCGTGCCGGCCTGCAGCGCCTTGTCGAAGCCGTCCTTGAAGGCGTTGTACGTCACGCCGACGTTCGGTCCGAAGGTGAACCCGCGGGCGCCTTCCGAGACGGTGGCGGCCTGCTGCCAGAAGTCGGGCTGGTTGGCGAAGTAGTCGGGGGCCGCGCCGAGCGCCGACTGGGCCTTGGTCGCCGCCGGGTAGATCGCGGCCTCCCTGACCAGCAGCTCGATGGCGGCGGGGTCGGTGTTGAGCCAGGTGGCGAACTGGGTGGCGGCGGCCTTGTTCGGCGTCTTGGCCGACACGGCCGTGGACGAGCCTCCCCAGAAGCCGCTGAAGCTCTCGCCGGCGTTCCACTGCGGCAGCGGCGCGACGGCCCACTTGCCCTTGCCCTTGGGCGCGTTGCTGGACAGCACGCCCGGCGCCCAGACGGCGGACGGCCAGGTCAGCAGCTTGCCGTCGTTGAGCGCCTTGTTCCACTCGGGGGTGAAGTACGGCATGTCGTCGATGACGCCCTCCTTCACCAGGCCGCCCCAGTAGTCGGCGACCTTCCTGGTGGGCTCGTCGGCGATGTCGACCTTCCACGACTCGCCGTTGATCGACCACCACTGCGCCCCGGCCTGCTGGGCCAGCCCTGTGAACGCTCCCGGATCCTTGCTGGAGAACGTGCCGAGATAAGCCTTCGGATCCTTCTTGCGCAACTGCCTGGCCGCCTCGCCGTACTCCTGCCAGGTCGCCGGCACCTTGAGGCCGTGCTTGTCGAACAGGTCCTTGCGGTAGAAGAGCATCATCGGGCCGCTGTCCTGCGGGATGCCGTAGACGGCGTCGGTGCCCAGCGTCACCAGCTTCCACAGTCCCTCGGTGAACTCGCCCTTGATCGCGCCGGTCTCGGCCTTGATGTCGGCGACCGCGTCGGCGGCGATGAAGGAGGGAAGGTGCTGGTACTCGGCCTGCACCAGGTCGGGGGGATTGCCCGCCTTGGCGGCGGTGAGGTACTTGGCCGCCGCGTCGTCGCCGCCGGCCTGCTTGCTGACCGTGACCTGGATGTCCGGGTGGTCCTTGTTCCAGACGGCGGCGATCTTGTCCATGTTCGGGGCCCATGCCCAGTACGTGAGCTTCACCGGCCCCTGCGGGGCGGCCGCGGGGCTCTGCGCCGCCTCGGGGCTCTCGGCGGCGGGCTCGCCCGACCCGCAGCCGGTGAGGGCGGCCGTGAGGACGACGGCCAGGGCTGCTCCAAGGCGGTTGGCGCGCATTGCGTACCTCCAGATGGTTCTGTGAACGTGCACAGAGTGGAACAGCCCGGAAACACCCGTCAAGGGGTTGTTACGTTCTCGTTAATGTCCTGAAGGATCGCCCTATCGCGAGAAATTTCCGCCCGCCGGTTCCCTGTACGGCCGGGTGGGTCATACTGTGCACGTTCACAGAAGTTTTCCAAGGGGGATGGATGTATCCGGAGCGTCCTGCCGGAATCGCCTATGGCGGCGACTACAACCCGGAGCAGTGGCCGCGCGAGGTCCTGGAAGAGGACGTGTCCCTGATGCGCGAGGCCGGGGTCAACCTGGTCAGCCTCGGCATGTTCTCGTGGGCGCTGATGGAGCCAGAGCCGGGCCGCTACGCGTTCGGCTGGCTGGACGAGGTCATCGACCGGCTGCACCGCGCCGGCGTGGCCGTGGACCTGGCCACCCCGACCGCGGCCCCGCCCGCCTGGCTGGTGGCCGAGCACCCCGACGTGCTGCCCGTGACCAGGGAAGGGATGCGGATCGGGTTCGGCGGCAGGCAGAGCGCGTGCTCCAGCGCCCCCGCCTTCCTGGAGGCGACCGGGCGGCTGGTGCGGGCACTGGGCGAGCACTACCGGGGCCACCCCGCCGTGGTCATGTGGCACGTGCACAACGAGTACGGGGCGCCGCTCGGCGAGTGTTACTGCGAGCACAGCGTGGCCGCCTGGCGCGGGTGGCTCGAAGCCACGTACCGCGACGTCTCCGCGCTGAACGAGGCGTGGGGCGGCACGTTCTGGGGCCAGACCTACACCGACTGGTCCCAGGTCGACGCGCCCCGCGCCAACCACACGACCGTCAACCCGGCCCAGCGCCTCGACTACGCCCGCTTCAGCGACGGCCAGCACCGCGCGCACTACGCGCTCCAGCGCGACATCCTGCGCGAGGTGGCCCCCGGCGTCCCGGTGACCACGAACTTCGCCGGCACGGTCAACTGCAAGTCCACCGACCTGTGGCAGTGGGCCCGCGAGCTGGACGTGATCGCCAACGACCACTACCTCCAGGCCGAGCGGCCCGACAACCACATCGACCTGGCCATGTCCGCCGACCTCGCCAGGTCGGTGGCGGGCGGCGAGCCGTGGATGCTGATGGAGCACTCGGCCGGCGCGGTCAACTGGCAGCCGCGCAACCTCGCCAAGCGGCCGGGCGAGATGCGCCGCAACAGCCTCGCGCACGTGGCGCGCGGCTCGGACAGCGTGCTGTTCTTCCAGTTCAGGGCCTCGCGGTTCGGGGCGGAGAAGTTCCACTCCGGGATGGTGCCGCACGCGGGCGCGGACTCCGAGCGGTGGCGCGAGGTGGTCCGGCTGGGCGCCGACCTGCGCCGGCTGGCCGGGGTGCGGGGGAGCCGGGTGCGGGCCGAGGTCGCGATCGTCTGGGACTGGGAGTCGTACTGGGCGCTGGAGCTGGAGTGGCGGCCGTCGGTGGACCTGAGGTTCAGGGAGCGGGTGGACGCCTTCTACGAGGCGTTGTGGCGGGAGCACGTCACGGTGGACTTCGTCCACCCTTCGGCTGATATTTCGGGGTACCGGGTGGTGGTCGCGCCCAGCTCGTACCTGCTGACCGAGGCGTCCGCCAAGAACCTGCGCCAGTACGTGGAAGCGGGCGGCAACCTGCTCGTGTCGTACTTCTCCGGCATCGTGGACGAGCACGACGCCATCCACCCCGGCGCCTACCCGGGGGCGCTGCGCGAGCTGCTCGGCCTGTCGATCGAGGAGTTCCACCCCCTGCGCGCCGGCGAGACGGTGGAGTTGACCGATGGCGGCGCCGCCCGGATCTGGTCGGAACGGGTCCGGCCCGCGGGCGCGACGACGCTGCGCGGCTTCGCCTCGGGACCCGACACGGGACACCCCGCCTTCACCCGCCACGACCTGGGCGCGGGCGCCGCCTGGTACCTCGCCACCGCCCCGCTCACCGGCCTGCGTGACCTGCTCGCCCAGGTGCTCGCCCACGCGGGCGTCTCCCGCCCGCACGGTCTCCCCGACACTCTCGAACTGGTGCGCAGGGGCGACCACGTCTTCCTGATCAACCACGGCGACCAGGCCGTCACGGTCGAGGGGGTGAGCGGCGTGAGCGTGTTCGACGGCGTACGGCACGACGGGCCGGTCACCGTCGCGGCCGGGGACGTCGTGGTCGTCGTGCCATCCCCCCACCCCTAGGGAGACCCGATGAAACGCATCCTGATCACCCTGCTGTTACTCATCGCCCTGGCCGCCTTCCCGGCGGCGCCCGCCTCCGCCCAGGCCGGGCCCGGCCGGCTCCCGATCAGGGGCGCCGACGTCTCCAGCCTGGCCAAGTCGGAGGCGTACGGCGGCGTCTACCGCGACGCCCGCGGGCGCAGGGGCGACGCGCTGGCCATCCTGTCCGGGGCCGGGCTCAACTACCTGCGGCTCAAGGTCTGGGTCAACCCGGCCGACGGCTACAACACCAAGGCCAGGGTGCTGGCCATGGCCAGGCGGATCAAGGCGCAGGGCATGCGCCTGCTCGTCGACTTCCACTACTCCGACACCTGGGCCGACCCGGGCAAGCAGTTCAAGCCCGCCGCCTGGGAGTCGCTGCCCTTCGACGGGCTCAGGCAGGCCCTTTCCGACCACACCTTCGACGTGCTCGACGCGCTGCGCCGCCAGGGCACCACGGCCGACATGGTGCAGATCGGCAACGAGATCAACGGCGGCCTGCTCTGGCCCGACGGCTCCAACGCCGACTGGACCAAGACGGCCGCCCTGCTCAACGACGGCTACGACGCCGCCAAGCGGGTGTCCCGCTCCACCAAGGTCGTGCTGCACCTGGCCGACGGCGGCGACAACGGCCTCTACCGGTGGTGGTTCGACAACGCGCGGGCCCACGGCATCCGCCACGACGTGATCGGCATGTCCTACTACTCCTTCTGGCACGGCACGCCGGAGAGCTTCCAGGCCAACATCAACGACGTGGCCCTCCGGTACGGCAAGCCCGTGGTCGTGGTCGAGACCGCCTACCCCTTCACCACGGAGGACGACGACGGCTGGCCGAACATCATCACCGCCGCCGAGCCGTACCCCGGCTACCCGGCGACCCCGCAGGGGCAGGCGGCGATGCTGGCCAAGGTGGCCGACATCGTCCGCGCCGTGCCGAACGGCCTCGGTCTCGGCCTGTTCACCTGGGAGGCCACGTGGACCGGCGTGCCGGGCAACGGCTGGGACCCGGCCGACCCGGCGTCGGGCAACGGCTGGGAGAACCAGGCCCTGTTCGGCTACGACGACCGGGCACTCCCCGCGATGGCGGTGCTCGGCCGCCGCTGACCCTGGCGCGGGCGCGGCCGGTGACGGCGGCGCCCGCTACGTCAGGCGCCGAGCCGGGCATGATGAGCGCATGATGATCTCAGCAGACGAGCTGCTCACCACGACCAGAAGTGTCCGCAAGCGCCTCGACCTCACCCGCCCGGTCCCGCTGGAGCTGGTCAGGGAGTGCCTGGAGATCGCCCTCCAGGCGCCCACCGGAGGCAACTCGCAGGGCTGGCACTGGGTCGTGGTCACCGACGCGGACAAGCGCGAGGCCATCGGCGACTACTACCAGCGTTCGTGGCGCCACTACTACGAGTCGGGCACCTCGGCCCGGCGGCTGTTCGCGGACGACCCGGAACGGGCGGCGACCCAGCAGCGCGTCTCCGAGAGCGCCGGCCACCTCGCCGAGCACATGGGCGAGGTGCCGGTGCTGGTGATCGGCTGCATCCGCGTGCCCGGCGGCCTGCCGCCGGGCAACCAGGCCGGGCTGTGGGGCTCGCTGCACCCGGCCGCCTGGAGCTACATGCTGGCCGCCCGCTCCCGTGGCCTGGGCACCGCGTGGACGTCGCTGCACCTGGCGTACGAGAGCGAGGTCGCCGAGCTGCTCGGCATCCCCGACGACGTCCGGCAGGGCGTGCTCATCCCCACCGCGTACTACACCGGCGAGACCTTCAGCCCCGCCAAGCGTCAGCCGCTGGAGGAGGTCCTTCACGTGGATCACTGGTAACGGATCACTGGTAACGGATCACCGGTAGCGATCACCGGCAGCGATCACTGGTAACGGCCGCGCGGGGCGGGCAGAGTAGGGGCCTGAACCCACGGTGAGGGAGGGCCCCCTGTGAACGACGCTGTGAACGCCTTGCCGCTGCTGCCGACGTCCCTGGTCGGAAGCTACGCCCAGCCCGAATGGCTGATCGACCGCGCCCGGCTGGCCGGCCGGTTCCCGCCGCGCGTGCGGGCCGCGGAGCTGTGGCGGATCCCGCCCGACCGGCTCGCCCAGGCCCAGGACGACGCCACCGAGCTGGCGATCAGGGCGCAGGAGCGGGCCGGGCTCGACATCGTGACCGACGGGGAGATCCGGCGCGAGAGCTACTCCAACCACTTCGCCACCGCCCTTGAGGGGCTCGACCTCGACAACCCGGGCACGGCGCTCGACCGCAGCGGGCATCCCAACCCCGTGCCGCGCATCGCCGGGCCGATCCGCAGGCCCCGCCCGGTCGAGGTCGACGACCTGCGGTTCCTGCGCGCCCACACCGACCACGTGGTGAAGATGACGGTGCCGGGGCCGTTCACGATGAGCCAGCAGGCGCAGAACGACCACTACCCCGACGCCGAGGCGGCCGCGATGGACTACGCGGCGGCGGTCAACGCCGAGATCCGCGACCTGTTCGCGGCCGGGGCCGACATCGTGCAGATCGACGAGCCGTACATGCAGGCCAGGCCGGACGCGGCGCGGGCCTACGGCCTGGCGGCGCTGAACGCGGCGCTCGACGGGATCACCGGCATGACGGCGGTGCACATCTGCTTCGGCTACGCGGCGATCATCCACGAGCGGCCCGAGGCGTACTCGTTCCTGCCCGAGCTGGCCGGCTGCCCGGTGAAGCAGGTGTCGATCGAGACCGCGCAGTCGGGGCTGGACCTCGGCGTGCTGTCCGACCTGAAGGACAAGACGGTCATCCTCGGCGTGATCGACCTGTCCACGCCCGACGTGGAGCCGGTGGAGGTGGTGGCGGGACGCGTGCGCAAGGCGTTCTCGTGGACGGCTCCCGAGCGGATCGTCATCGCCACCGACTGCGGGATGAAGTACCTGCCGAGGGAGTCGGCCGAGGGCAAGATGCGGGCCATGACGGGCGCGGCGCGGCTGCTGCGTGACGAACTGGGCGTGTCCTGAAATTTCCGGATACTTCGCGCGCGGATCGGGGCGGTCCCTTTAAGATCATGGCGCCAGCAGGATCATGGCGCCCACGCCCCGAACCGTCGCAAGGAGCTCCCCGTGCCCGAGAGCGAGCAGCAAGGCGCGCCCCGCGGTATCGACACCAGCAAGCCGAGCGTCGCCCGTGTCTACGACTACATCCTCGGAGGCAAGGACAATTACGCCAGCGACCGCCGCGTGGCGGCCGCGATGCTGGAGATCGCGCCGGACGCGCCGCAGGCGGCCGCGTCCAACCGCAGCTTCCTGCGCCGCACGGTCCGGCACCTGGCCGGTGAGGTGGGCATCCGCCAGTTCCTGGACATCGGCTCCGGGCTGCCCACACAGGGCAACGTGCACGAGGTCGCGCAGTCCGTCGCACCCGGGGCCCACGTCGTGTACGTCGACAACGACCCCATCGTGCTCGCCCACGGCCGGGCCCTGCTCGCCGTGGACGAGTCGACCACGATCATCGAGGCCGACGCCCGCGAGCCGGAAGGCATCCTGGACGACCCGCGCACCCGCGCGCTGATCGACTTCAGCGAGCCGGTCGGGCTGCTGCTGTTCGGCATCCTGCACCACCTGTCGGATGCGGAGGACCCGGCCGGCATCGCGGCCCGCCTCATCGGCCCGCTCGCTCCCGGCAGCCACGTGGTGATCTCGCACTTCCAGAACCCGGGCCAGGCCCACCCCGAGGTGGCCGAGCAGGCCGTCAGCGCGGAGCGGGTGTTCAACGAGCACCTGGGCACGGGCCGGTGGCGCACCCGCGAGCAGATCCTCGCCTTCTTCGACGGGCTCGAACTGCTGGAGCCCGGCCTGGTGCCGCTGCCCGAGTGGCGCCCCGAGCCGGGCGAGGAACTGCCCGAGCTCGGGATCACCTATCACACCTTCGCCGGAGCCGTGGCCCGCAAGCCGTAGCCCCCCGCTCAGCGCTGGGAGGCCAGCGCTGGGAGGTCAGCGCTGGGAGGTCAGCGCTGGGAGGTCAGGCGGGCAGCTTGTTCGCGGCGACCACGTCGCGGTACCAGTGGGCGCTGTCCTTCCAGGTGCGCTCCATCGTGTCGCGGTTCACCCGGACGATGCCGAACCGCTTGGCGTACCCGTGGGCCCACTCGAAGTTGTCCATCAGCGACCACACGAAGTACCCCCGCACGTCCGCCCCGCCCGCGATGGCCTCGTTCACGGCGCTCAGGTGGCGGTGCAGGTAGTCGACGCGGTCGGCGTCGTGCACGAGCCCGTCGGCGGAGACCGGGTCGGGGAAGGCGGCGCCGTTCTCGGTGATCATCGTGGGCATGTCCGGGTAGTCGCGTTGCAGGCGCAGCAGCAGCTCCGTCAGCCCGGTCTCGTCGATGTTCCACCCCATCTCCGTGTACGGCCCCGGCTGCCGGACGAACTCGACGTCCTCGCACGCGATCCACGGCGACGCGGCCCCGTCCTGGTGCCCGTCGGCGGTCTCTCTGGCGCTGGCGCCGTCCCAGGCGCGGACCAGCGTCGGGTTGTAGTAGTTGACGCCGAGCACGTCCAGCGGCTGGCAGGCGGCGGCTTCGTCGCCGTCGCGCACGAACGACCAGTCGGTCACCGCGGCGGTGTCGGCGATCAGGTCGCGCGGGTAGGCGCCCTCCAGCATCGGGCCGAGGAAGGCCCGGTTGGCCAGCGCGTCGGCGCGGCGGACCGCGTCGGCGTCACGGTCGGAGACGCCGCGCACGTGGTGCAGGTTGAGCGTGACGGACATCTGCGCGTCCTTGGCGGCGGTCGAGCGCAGCGCCTGGACGGCCAGGCCGTGGCCCAGGTTGAGGTGGTGCAAGGCGGCCAGCGCGGCGGCGGGCTCGGTCCTGGCCGGGGCGTGCACGCCGGAGGCGTAACCCAGGTAGGCCGAGCACCACGGCTCGTTCAGGGTGATCCACGTCCGTACGCGGTCGCCCAGCGCCTCGCCCATGAGCCGGGCGTACTCGGCGAAGCGCGCCGCGGTGTCGCGCTCGGGCCAGCCGCCCGCGTCCTCCAGCTCCTGCGGCAGGTCCCAGTGGTAGAGCGTGGCCACGGGGGCGATGTCCCTGGCCAGCAGGCCGTCCACGAGCCGCTGGTAGAAGTCGAGGCCGGGCCGGTTCACCGCGCCCTGACCGCCCGGCTGCACGCGCGGCCAGGAGATGGAGAAGCGGTAGGCCCCGACGCCGAGCGCGCCGAGCAGGTCGAGGTCCTCCTCCAGCCGGTGGTAGTGGTCGCAGGCCACGTCACCGGTGTCGCCGCGCGCCACCAGGCCCGGCGTGTGGGAGAAGGTGTCCCAGATGGACGGCCCGCGGCCGTCCTCGTTCCAGGCTCCCTCGACCTGGTAGGCGGCGGTGGCGGTGCCCCACAGGAAGTTCTCGGGGAAGGCGGTCATGTCACTCCTTGGCGGTGAGGCTGATCTCGATGTGGTCGGTCCCGGGCGCCGCGGCGGCGTGGGTCCCGGCGTGGCACAGGTTCCAGGGGGCGGGGGCGCCCTCGATACGGCGGGCGCGCAGGCGCGAGCCCTCTCGGGACACCTCGAACACGGCGGCCGGCCGGCCACCCGAATCGGTGACGGTGACGGTGGTGCTCTCGCCGTCGGCCGGCTCGTGGACGTTGAGGGTGACGCCGTCGGCGTAGTCGTAGTCGGGCCGGTCGTCGCGGGCGCCGGTCGCGATCACCGCGCCCGGCCTGACCAGCAGCGGCAGGCTGTCGAACCCGTGCCGCTCGGTACGCCACCCCGGGCCGGTGACGCTCTCCCCGTCGAGCAGCCGCGTCCACGTGCCGGCGGGCACGTAGTAGGTGACCTCGCCGTCCGCCGACAGCACCGGCGCGACCAGCAGGTCAGGGCCGAGCAGGTACTGGGCGTCCAGGTGGGCGCAGGCCGGGTCGCCGGGGAAGGCCAGCGGCATCGCCCGCATCATCGGCAGGCCCTCCCGCGCGGCCTGTACGGCGGCGCCGTACAGGTAGGGCATCAGCCGCGCCTTCAGCCGGGTGAAGGCGCGCAGCACGTCCACCGACTCCTCGTCGAACAGCCACGGCACCCGGTAGGAGCCGCTCCCGTGCAGCCGGCTGTGCGAGGACAGCAGCCCGAACGCGACCCACCGCTTGAACACGGCCGGGTCGGGACGGCCCTCGAAGCCGCCGATGTCGTGGCTCCAGAAGCCGAATCCGCCCAGGCCCAGCGACAGCCCGCCGCGCAGCGACTCGGCCATCGCCTCGAACGTGGACTCGCAGTCGCCGCCCCAGTGCACCGGCAGCCGCTGCCCGCCGACCGTGGCCGAGCGCGCGAACAGCACCGCCTCGCCCGGGCCGCGCCGCTCGGCCAGCACGTCGTGGACGGTCTGGTTGTAGAGCAGGCTGTAGTAGTTGTGCATCCGCTCCGGGTCGGAGCCGTCGGCGTAGGCGACGTCGGTCGGGACGCGCTCGCCGAAGTCGGTCTTGAACGCGTCCACCCCCAGGTCGAGCAGCCCTCTCAGCTTGCCCGCGTACCACTCGCGAGCGGCCGGCGAGGTGAAGTCCACCAGCGCCCTGCCCGCCTGCCAGTGATCATCCTGCCAGACCGTCCCGTCCGGCCTGCGCAGCAGGTGCCCCGCGGCGGCACCCTCGTCGAACAGCGCCGACGCCTGCGCGATGTACGGGTTGATCCACACGCACACGCGCAGCCCGCGCTCCTTGAGCCGGCGCAGCATGCCCTCGGGGTCGGGGAAGACCTCGGGGTCCCACTCGAAGTCGCACCACCGGTACCGCCGCATCCAGAAGCAGTCGAAGTGGAAGACGCTGAGCGGCAGGTCCCGCTCGGCCATCCCGTCCACGAACGACGTCACCGTGGCCTCGTCGTAGTCGGTGGTGAACGACGTGGACAGCCACAGCCCGAACGACCAGGCGGGCGGCAACGCGGGGCGGCCGGTCAGCGCGGTGTAGCGGCGCAGCACGTCGGCCGGCGTCGGCCCGTGGATCACGAGGTACTCCAGGTCGTGCCCCTCGACGCTGAACTGCACCCGTGACACGCTCTCCGACCCGACCTCGAACGACACCCGGCCGGGATGGTTGACGAACACCCCGTAGCCCCGGTTCGTCAGGTAGAAGGGGACGTTCTTGTAGGCGATCTCGCTGCTGGTGCCGCCGTCCTCGTTCCAGATGTCGACGGACTGGCCGTTGCGCACGAGGGGGCCGAAGCGCTCGCCGAGGCCGTACACGAGCTCGCCGGAGCTCAGGCGCAGTTGCTCGACCAGGAAGTGACGGGAGTCCTGGTCGTTCATGATGCCGAGGCTCTTGCCCGCGCTGCGGGTCAGCTCGCGCCCTCCGGCGCTGAACGACAGGTCCCAGGGCGCGTCCCGGCCCGCGCGGACGGTGAGGGCGCCGCTGGTCAGGCTCACCTGTCCGGCGTCCACGGAGACCTCAACCCCGGGGTGGTCGTCCCGCACGTCGAAGACGGGGGCGGCGGGCACCGATCCGGCCAGGTGCACCACGCGGACGCGGACGACGTCCGGCATCGGCGAGGACAGGTCCACCCGCAGGACCGGCCCGTCGATGGTATTGCCACGGCGGACGATCTCCCTGGTCGGGGCGAGGATCCGGACCGACCCCGGCTCGGTGGTCACGTCGTGCGCGGAGGTGGCGTAGTCCGCCCGCACCCCTGGACGCATCCGCCAGTAGCCGTCTTTGAACTTCATCTCGATCCGTTCTCGTGTCAGGGCAGGCGGCGCAGCGCGGCGACCGCGCGGGGCGCGAGGGTGACGGCGTCCTGGGAGGGCGCCGCGGTCAGCAGCTCCTCGGCCGCGTGCTGGAGCGGCACCCGTACGGTGGTGGCGCCGTGGTTCAGCAGGAACAGGACCTCGCCGCGGCGCACGGCCTCGACGCCGGGCGGCAGCTCGGGCACCGCCCCCTCCACGCCCGCGTCGGCCAGCACCCGCGCGGCCAGGGCGCCGAGCGCGGCGGGCTCGGGCATGGTGCCCACGTACCAGGCGATACCTTCGCCGGCGCGGTGGCGGGTGACGGCGGGGCGGCCCGCGAGGTCGTCGTCGGTGAACTCGGCCACCGCC
>NZ_BAAAMU010000158.1:3861-23320 GCF_039529435.1 Nonomuraea maheshkhaliensis | reverse complement strand
AGCGGGGGCACCCCGGACGGCCGCGGGCGTGTCCCCGCTGGGGCGGCGGTCGTGCGGGCCGAGGTTCCGGGTGGTGGTGGGCCTGCCGGGCCCGGGCCGGCCGGGGGCAACGCCTGGCCGATCGCGCCGGGCGGGGGAGGGATGCCACCTGTGGGGATCCCGGGTTATCCGCCGCCGCGCGAGCCGTTCGCCGGTGGGCTCGGCCGGATGGTCGGCGGTGGAGCCGTCGGGCTGCTGGTCGGGCTGCTGGTCGGCATGTTCGCCGCCGTCCTGGCCAGCGTGGCCGTGGGGGACGGGGCGGCGCTGGTGACGCTCATCGGCTGCACCGCGCTCATAGGAGCCCTCGGCGCCTCCCTGGGAGCGGGATCCGGCAGGAGGGCGATGGAGGCGTACCGGGCGAGCCAGGCCGGCCTGCACCCCGGCACCCCCACGGGGGCTTCGGGAGGAGAGCCGCACCGGGGCCAGATGGGGCCGCCGCCGGCCTACGTGCCGCCGCCGCTCTTCCCCAGGCCCGAGGTGCCCGACCCGCCGCGCTGGCTGCTGCCGGCCGCCGCCGGAGCCGGCGTGTTCGCCGCGGTGGCGTTGCCGGAGGCGCAGGTCGGACTGGGCATCGTGCTGGTCGCGATGGTGGTGGGCGGTGCGGCGCTGCCCGCCATGAGGCAGCGGATGACGCCGTGGACGCTGGCGTTCGGGCTCACCGCGTACTGGCTGATCTCGATGGCGGCGGTGCGGGACGCCGACTGGCTGGTGGCCATCCTGCTCGTGGCGGGGGCCGGGCTGGGCGCGCTCGCGGTCTCAGGAGCGGGCGCCGGCTGGGTGGGCGTGATCAGGGGCGGGATGTCGGTGCTGCTGGCGTTCGGCCCGGTGCCGTGGTTCCTGGCCGGGCCGCTCAAGCGGCTGACGGCGCGGCGGCGCGTCATGCCCATGGTGGTCGCGCTGAGCATCACGGCGGTGCTGCTGCTGGTGTTCGGGCTGCTGTTCGCCTCGGCGGACGCGATCTTCGCCTCGTACGTGGAGCGGCTGACCACCACCCCGGCCTGGGCGGATTCGCTTCCGGGACGGATCTTCCTGTTCGTGCTGTTCGCAGTGCTGCTGGCCGCCGTGGTCCTGGTCGCGCTGCGACCGGTCGTGGACCCGGTGGGGCCCGGGACGAGGTTCAGGGTGAGCCGGAGCATCTGGGCGGTGCCGCTCACGGCGGTGAACATGCTGTTCGCCGCGTTCGTGGCGGTGCAGATCACGGCGCTGTTCGGCGGTGACACGCTGGTGCTGAAGACGGCGGGCCTGACCTACGCCGAATACGCCAGGCAGGGGTTCTTCCAGCTCGTGGTAGTCAGCGTGTTCGTGCTGGGCATCGTGGCGGTGGCCGCGGGGCTGCTCAGGGTCGAGCGGGCCGAGCGCTGGCTGCTGGCCGCGCTGCTCGGCGTGCTCTGCGGGCTCACCATGGTGGTGCTGGCCTCGGCCCTGCACCGGATGAACCTCTACACCGACGCCTACGGCCTGTCGCGCCTGCGGCTGTCCGTGGAGGCCACCGTGTGGTGGCTGGGCGCGCTGTTCGCCCTGGTGCTGCTGGCGGGCGCGGCCCGGCTCACCGGCCGTCAGTCCGGCTGGCTGCCCAGGACGATCGTGCTGGTCACCGGGCTGGGGCTGGTGGCGTTCTCGATGGTCAACCCCGATCTGCGGGTGGCGGAGTCGCAGGTGCAGGTGCGCGGCGTGACCAAGATGGACTCCGACTACCTCGGCGATCTCGGCGCGGAGGCCGTGCCGGCCCTGGACCGGCTGCCGGAGCCGCAGCGCGGCTGCGTGCTGGCGGACGTGATCGCGACCAACCGGCTGAACCGGCCCGACCCGTGGAACGGCTGGAACCTGGCCCGTTCCAGGGCCCGCGACCTGCTGGCCGAACGACCCGTGGTGAACGGCGTGGGATGCGCTCCGGCGTACTTGCCCCGCTCTGATTGAATCTTGGGGTGAGCTTCGACGTAGTCATCAGCGGCGGGCGGGTGCTCGACGGGTCGGGCGCCCCGCCGTACCGGGCGGACGTGGCGATCGAGGGGGATCGGGTCGCGGCGGTCGGCAGGCTCGACGGCGCGACGGCGGGCAGCGTGATCGACGCGACGGGCCGGCTCGTCGCGCCCGGGTTCGTCGACTGCCACTCCCATGGTGACGCGGTCGTGTTCGATCCCGGCGTGCAGCTGGCCGCGTTGCGGCAGGGGGTGACGACGTTCGTGATGGGGCAGGACGGGCTGTCGTACGCGCCGGGCTCCCCCGAGACCGTCGCCTACGTCTCCCGCTACTTCGCCGCCGTCAACGGCGAGCTGAAGCGCGACGGCGGGCCGGGGAGCGCGGCCGGTGGCGGGCCGGTGGCCGACCCCGGTGAGGGGCCGTTGAGCGTGGGCGAGCTGCTCGACGGCTACGACCGCGCCGTGGCGCTCAACACCGCCTATCTGCTGCCCCACGGCACCATCCGCTACGACGTCATGGGCCCGTCGCCCGACCCCGCCTCGCCCGCCGACCTGGCCGGCATGCTGCGTCACGTGGAGCGGGGGCTGTCGGAGGGCGCGGCCGGGCTGTCGAGCGGGCTCGAATACCTGCCGGGCGGCTACGCCACCGCCGAGGAGCTGGCCGCCCTGTGCGCCCCGCTCGGCGGGCTCCCGTACGTCACCCACATGCGCGCCTACGGCGATCGGGCCGGGGTCGGCATGGCCGAGGTCGTGGACATCGCCGGCCGCTCGGGCGCCGCCGTGCACGTCTCGCACCTCCACGGGCCGGCCGACGTGCTGATGCCGCTGGTCGAGGAGGCGCTCGGCAAGGGCGTCGACCTCACCTTCGACACCTACCCCTACCTGCGCGGCAACACGATTCTGGCCATGATCGTGCTGCCGCCGTCGGTGCCGGGGGCCGAGCCCGGCCGGGCCGTGGAGATGATCGGCTCCGGCGCGCTCGACGACTGGTGGCCGACGCTGGCCTCGACCTGGCCCCGGCTGACCGTCTCCCACGCGCCCGGCCTGGAGTGGGCCGAGGGGCTGACCATCACCGCGGCGGCCGCGCGGGCGGAGATGGATCCGGCCGCGTTCTGCCGCCGGCTCCTGACGGAGACGAACCTGGAGGCCGGCGTGGTCTCGGCCCGGCCCGACGAGGGTCCCCTGGGTGAGGAGTCCGTACGCAGGATGTTGCGGCACCCGTCCCAGACCGGCGGCTCCGACGCCATCTACGTGGGCGGTCATCCGCATCCGCGCGGGTTCGGGGCGTTCGCCAGGTTCCTCGGCCGGCACGTCAGGGAGCTGGGCGACTGGACGTGGGAGCAGGCCGTGACGCACCTTTCGTCCCATCCGGCCCGGCGCTTCGGGCTGACCGACCGGGGGCTGCTGCGCCGCGGGTTCGCCGCCGACGTGGTGGTGTTCGACCCGGACGTGGTCGGCGACCTGGCCACGTACCAGGAGCCGCGCACGCTCGCGGAAGGCGTGGACGACGTGCTCGTCTCCGGGGTGCGCGTGCTGGCCGGAGGCGAGCTCACCGGGGCCACCCCAGGGCGGGCGCTCCGGCCCTGAGCGCCCGGGCGGTCGGATAGGGTCGGACGCGGACGAAGGGGGTGTTGTGCCGGCGAACCTCGGCCAGTCGGTCTTCGACGGCGGGCTCGAATTTCCCGCGATGCTGGTTCACAGGGGCGCGCTGGCGCACAACGTGGCCACGATGGCGGCGTTCGCCCGCGATCACGGCATGGAGCTGGCGCCCCACGCCAAGACGCACATGTCGCCCGAGATCGCCGCGATGCAGCTCGCCGCGGGAGCCTGGGGGCTCACCGTGGCGACGCCCCGGCAGGCTCAGACGGTCAGGGGGTTCGGGGTCCGGCGGATCATGGTGGCCAACCAGGTGGTCGATCCCGCGGGGCTCACCTGGGCCGCCCACGAGCTGGAGCGCGATCCCGAGTTCGAGTTCCTGAGCTTCGCCGACTCGACGGCCGGGGTCGACATCCTGGCGGGTCACGCCGGGCCGCGACCGTTCCGGGTGCTGGTCGAGCTGGGTCACGAGGGCGGCAGGGCCGGGTGCAGGTCGGTCAAGGAACTGCTGGAGCTGGCCGCCCACGTGCAGGTGACGCCCGGCGTCGAGCTGGCCGGGGTCGCCGGATACGAGGGCGGGCTGAAGAGCTCCGACGAGGTCCGCGACTATCTGGGCTCGCTGCAGGAGGCCGTCGAGCACCTGCGCGTCAGAAACCCCATCCTCACCGTGGGCGGCAGCCAGTGGTTCGACGTGATCGGCCGCGAGCTCGTCGCCACCCAGGCCAGGATCCTGCTGCGCAGCGGCGCGTACGTCACCCACGACGACGGCTTCTACCGGGAGCGCACGCCGTTCAACCGGATCGAGGGCGAGCTGCGCCCGGCGCTGGAGGTGTGGGCGCACGTGCTGTCCACCCCCGAGCCCGGTCTGGCCATCGTGGGCATGGGCAAGCGGGACGCGCCCTACGACGAGGGCCTGCCGATCCCGCGCCGCGGCGGCGTCACGATCGTGAAGATGCAGGACCAGCACACCGTGGTCCGCGCCACCGGGCTCAAGCCCGGTGACCTGCTGGCCTTCGGCATCTCCCATCCGTGCACGGCCTTCGACAAGTGGCGGCTGCTGCCGCTGGTGGACCGGGACTACCGTGTCGTAGGCACGATTAGCACCAAGTTCTAGGGAGATTTCGTGAAAAAGGAGCTCAGGACCACCGAAGGCGCCGCCCCGGTCGGCGCCTACTCGCAGGGTCTCGTGGTGGGCGACTTCGTCTACACCTCCGGCATGGGGCCGCTCGACCCCAAGACCGGCGAGGTCGTGGGCACCGACGTCGCCACCCAGACGCACCAGGTCATGCGCAACCTCGGCGCCATCCTCGCCGCGCACGGCCTCGGCTTCGACGACGTCGTCAAGTCCACCGTGCACCTGCAGCACCTCAAGCGCGACTTCGCCGCGTACAACGAGGTCTACAAGTCGTACTTCAACCAGCCCTACCCGGTCCGCACGACCGTGGGGTCCGAGCTGATGGACATCCTCGTGGAGATCGACTTCGTCGCGCACAAGAGCGCTTAAGGTCGTGGTGTGGACAGTTCGGTGTACGTCTTCGTCGAGGACCTGCGCGGCGAGGGCGTCGAGCGGGTGCTCGACAGGATCAGCGCGTACGGCGTCCGCGGCGTCACCGTCGGCGCCGTGCACCACGCCTCCCGCGACGTCACCCCCCACGGGCTGTCCAGGCTGACCCTGCGCCGCGACGGGGCCCATTTCGTCCCGCCGCCCGAGCTGTTCGACGGGCTCAGGCTGACCCCCGTGCCCGGCCACCTCGACGCGTTCGACGGGCTGCGCGAGGCGTGCGCGAAACGGTCCATGAAGCTCCACGGGTGGACGGTCTTCCTGCGCAACGCCACGCTCGGCGAGCGCCACCCCGACGTGACCGTACGCGACTGCTTCGGCGACCGCGGCTCGCTCACCGACCTGTGCCCCGCCCACCCCGACGTGCGCGAATACGCTGTCGCGCTGGCCAGGGCGGTGGCCAGGCTCGGCGTCGACAGCGTGGTGGCCGAGTCGCTGCACTTCAGGCCGCTCAAGCCGCAGCGCTCGTTCGTGCCGCTGGGGCCGATGGACGCCTACCTGTTCGGGCTCTGCTTCTGCGACTACTGCATGCGCCGGGCCACCGACCTGGGCGTCAACGCCGAAGTGGCCCGCGACGAGTGCGCCAGGATCGTCGGCGGCGTCTTCGACGGCGACCCGCCGGCCCAGGGTGAGGTGACCAGGGCGGCGCTGACCGCGTACGCGGGGCCCGACGTCGTCGCCTACGCCCGCGCCCGCTCCGAGACCGTCACCACACTGGTGTCCGAGGTGGCCTCCGCGGTGGCCGACGAGGGTTCGAAGCTGGTCTTCATCGACTCGACCGGCGCGGTCAAGGGCTACACCGACGGGCTGCCCACGCCGGGACTGGCCGCCCACGACGCCTGGCAGCTCGGGGTCGACCTGGTGGCGCTCGGCGACCTCGTGCCGGCGTTCGGGGTGCTGGCGTACGCGCGTGACGCGGCGCGGGTGGCCGACGACGTGGGCGCCTATCTGCGCTCTGTGGGCAAGGACCGGGAGGTGCGGGCCGTGCTGCGGCCGGGCTACCCCGACAGCGACTCCGCCGACCGGCTGGTGGCCAAGGCCCGGGGGGCCAAGGCGGCCGGGGCGCTGGCCGTGGACTTCTACGCGTACGGGCTGGCGCCGCATCCTGTGCTCGACCGCATCCCGGCGGCGCTGTCGGAGTCGCTCTGACCGGCGGCCGAAGAGCGGTCAGGCGGTGCGGACGCCGTCCAGGACCGCCGAGACCGCCTCGGCGGCGAAGTCGTCGCCCACCTCCAGGTCCCTGAAGACCGCCCGCATCCACACGGCCCCCGCCAGCAGATCGACGATCAGCATCGGGTCGGCCGGCTCCTTCAGCTCACCCCTGGCCGCCGCCCGTTCGAAGATCTCCCGCTCCCTGGCGAACCTGTCGGCGAAGAAGCGGCGCCCGTCCAGCTCCGGATGGCGTACGGCGGCGGCGAGCGCGGCCACCGCGATGTCGGCGGCGGGCCGCTCGGTCAGCAGCCGTCTGATGCCCTCCACCAGCGCGACCAGGTCGCCGCGCAGGCTGCCGGTGTCGGGCGCCGCGAGGCCCAGCACGTCGGACTCCAGCAGCGCGGCGCCCAGCAGCGCGGCCTTCGACGGCCACCAGCGGTAGATCGTGGTCTTGTTGACGCCGGAGCGCTCGGCGACCCCCTCGACGGTCAGGCCGTCGTAGCCCTTCTCGGCCACCAGCCGCAACGTCGCGTCGAAGATCTCCTGCTGCTTCCTGGGCGCCATGAGGCTCATTTTCTCCCGGCGAACGCGGTGGCCACGCCCAGGGCCAGGTAGACGACGCCGCTGACGTACCGGAGTGTTCTGGCCGCACGGTCGAGGCGGCGGCCGAGCGCGCCGGCGGCGACGGCGTACACGAGGTCGGAGATCAGCCCGAGGAGCAGCAGCGTGAGGCCGAACACGGCCATCTGCAGCGCGGGGGAGCCCGCGCCGGGGTCCACGAAATGGGGCAGGAACGCCAGGAAGAACAGCGCCACCTTGGGGTTGAGCACGTTGACCAGCATGCCTTCGAGGAACACCTTGCGCAGGGGCTGCGGCTCCGGCCGCCCGGCGCGGGCGTCCTTGCCGGTGAACGATCGGACGCCCAGGTAGACGAGGTACGCGACGCCGGCCCACTTGATGACCGCGAAGAGCGTGGCCGATTGAGAGATCACGTACGACAGGCCCGCGGCGGCGGCCGCGATGTGCACGAGCGTGCCGGCCTCCACGCCGAGCGCGCTGGCCAGGCCCGCCGCCCGGCCCTGGGCGAGCCCTCTGGCGGTGATGTAGAGGTGGTTGGGGCCGGGGATGAGCACCAGGGCGATGGAGGCCGTCACGAAGAGGGCGAAAGTCGCGGGAGGTATCACGAACGGCAGCGTAGGACGGCGTTGGTCCTCCGGTCAGGGCCAATCCCGTCCCAGATGACTGGACCAATCAGTTGTCGGTGCGACATGGCATAGTTTCATGGCGTGAACGGTCTTCTCGTCGGGCGCTCCTCTGAGCTGGCCGGACTCGTGCGGGTGCTCGAGTCCGCCGCCGACGGCGTGGCCGGGGTGGCGCTCGTCGGTGGAGACGCCGGTATCGGCAAGACCCGGCTGGTCACCGAGCTGACCGCGCGGGCCAAGGAGCGCGGCTTCAACGTGCTGGTCGGCCAGTGCGCCGAGCTCGGCGACTCGCTGCCCTACCTGCCGCTGGCCGACGCGCTGCGCGGGGCCGAGCCCGCCGTGCGCGCCGCCGCCACCGCCCATCCCCTGCTCGGTCAGCTGCTTCCGGGCACCGAGAGCCCGCCTTCGGCCGGGCTCACCCAGCAACGGCTGTTCGGCTCGCTGCTGGGGCTGCTCGCCGAGCTCCAGCCCGTGCTGTTCGTGATCGAGGACCTCCACTGGGCCGATCGCTCCACCCGCGACCTGCTGGTCTTCCTCAGCCGCATGGTGCAGAGCGAGCGGGTCTGCGTCGCCGGCACCTACCGCACCGACGATCTGCACCGCCGCCATCCGCTCAGATCGGTGCTGGCCGAGCTGAAGCGCCTGCCCACGGTGATGAACGTGGAGCTGGGGCCGCTGGGCATCGGCGAGATGTCCGACTATGTCGCCACCCTGGGCGAGGTCGACGCCCAGGGGCTCGGCCTCATCGTCACCCGCGCCGACGGCAACCCGTTCTATGCCGAGGAGCTGTTCGCGGCCATGGCCGAGGGCGACGCGCTGCCCGACGGGCTGGCCAGCCTGCTGATGTCCAGGGTCGAGGTGCTGTCCGAGGCCGGGCAGCGGGTGTTGCGTGCCGCCGCCGTGGCCGGGCGCCGGGTCGAGGACGAGCTGCTGCGTGAGGTGTCGGGGCTGCCGCTGGCCGAGTTCGAGGAGGCGGTGCGCGAGATCGTCTCGCGCGGCCTGCTCAGGGTCCAGGGCCACGGCTACGCCTTCCGCCACGCGCTGCTGCAGGAGGCCGTCTACACCGACCTGCTGCCGGGCGAGCGCACCCGGCTCCATGCCGCGTTCGCCCGCCTGCTCACCTCGCCGGCCGAGCTGGCCCACCACTACCTCGCCGGTCACGACCTCGGCGGGGCGCTGCGCACCTCCATCGAGGCGGGGCGGGCGGCCGAGCGGATCGGAGCGCCCGCCGAGGCTCACAGCCACTATGACCGGGCGCTGGGCCTGTGGGAGCGGGTCGACGACGCCGAACGGCTGGCCGGGGAGAGCCGGGCCGGGCTGGCCTTCCGCAGCGCGGTCATGGCCGCCGACAGCGGCGACAACCATCGGGCCGTCGTCCAGTTGCGCGCGCTGCCGCCGACGTCCGAGGTGTGCGAGCGGCTGGCCTACTACCTCTACGAGACCAAAGACCAGGAGGGCGCGATCGCCGCGGCCGAGCGGGCCGTCGCGAGCGCGGGGGGCCAGGTCGCGCTCGCCCGCGCGCTGGCCACCCACGCCCGCACGCTGCTGTGGTCGCCGCGGCACCAGGAGGTCGAGCCGCTGGCCGAGCGGGCCCTGGAGACCGCCCGCGCGGCCGGGGCCAGAGACGCCGAGGTGGGCGCGCTGGTGTCGCTGGCCAGCTTCGTCGAGCTCCGCGGCGACATCGACCGGGCCCACACGCTGCTCCAGTCGGCCTCCTCGGGGCGCACCGGCGACCTGGCGATGGACCTGCGGGCCCGTTTCAACCACGCCCGCATCCACTACGAGCAGGGGCTGCTCGCCCGCGCCGCCGACGTGGCCGACGACGGCATCCGGATGGCGTTCGAGACCGGGCTCAAATGGAGCACCTACGGCACCGACCTGCGTTTCCTGCGCTTCCTCATCCACTACGCGGCCGGCGAGTGGGACCAGGCCGAGTCGATGGCGGCCGGCTTCGGCGCACGGGTCGGCACCGTGCCGGAGGCGATCCTGTCGTCGTTCGCGCTGTTCGTCGAGGTCGGGCGCGACCTGCCGGCGGTCGAGGGGCGGCTCGCCCTGCTGCGGCCCTTCTGGTCCGACCCGCTGGCCGCCTACATGTCCAGAGCGCTGGCGGCCGAGCACGCGCTGTGGCACGGCGACCCGGCGACGGCGCTCGACCACGTGCGCGCGGTCCTTTCTGTGATCGACCCCGACGACGTGGGCGTGCTGCGGCCGATCGCCATCGGGCTGTGGGCGCTGGCCGAGCTGGGCACCACCGAGGGCGCCGACGACCTGCGCGCCCTCGCCCACGCCACCCTCAAGGCGGGCCCGGCCGGCGAGGGCGGCTACGTGGGGCCCGAGGGGCGGGCCTGGGAGCTGCAGGTGGAGGCCGAGTGGCACCGCGCGCACGGGCGGCTCGACGTGGCGCTGTGGCGGCGGGTGGTGGAGACGTTCGACGTCGCGTTCGTCTACGAGGCGGCGCGGGCCAGGTGGCGCCTGGCCGAGGCGCTGCTGGCGGCCGGCGACCGGGAGGCCGCGCAAGCGGAGTGGGAGTCGGCCAGGGAGACGGCGGGCAAGTTGCGCGCGGTGCCGCTGGAGAACGCCCTGCTGGAGTTCGGCCGCCGAGCCCGGTTCGCCGGTTCCGGTTCCGGCGACGGCACGGGTGACGCCGGGTTGACCGCGCGGGAAGTCGAGGTGCTGCGGCTGGTGGCCGAAGGGCTGACCAACCGGGAGATCGCGCAGCGGCTGTTCATCGCGCAGAAGACGGTGAGCGTGCACGTGTCCAACATCCTGAGCAAACTCACGGTCTCCACCCGCACCCAGGCCGCGGCGACAGCCCGGCAACGAGGGCTGCTGGACTGATCGCGCCCGGTTGTGGGTGGCGGCTCGTGAGGGTGACCGTGCCCAGCCGCGGGTGGCCGACGCGACCCTGTGCACCTCCACCGACCCACACCCTCATCGACTGCCACGGCGGGGGCGGCCGCGTCCAGTCGCGGGTCGGGGGCTGGTCAGGAGCCGGGGGCCGGCGCGATGAGTGAGGTGACGTCGAACTTCTGCTTCAGGTAGCCGAATTCGAGCATGAGGTCCGCCACCCGCTGCACCTTCGCCGGATCGACGGCCGTGGCGAAGCCGCCGAGCTTCATCGTGGCGGCCGTGGCGCGGTCGATCTTGGTGTACTTCTCCAGGGCGGGAGCCACCTCGGCCGGGTTCGACAGGGCCAGCTCGGCGGCCCTGCGCAGGGCCCGCTGGAAGGCCGCGACGACCTTGGGGGTCTGCGCGGCGAAGGTCTCCGTGGTGAGATGGCCGGCGATCGGGAAGTCGGCCAGCGGCCCGGCGAACGGCTCGGCCGGCTCGACCGCCCCCGACTGACTGGCCGCCGCCTGGCTGAACGGCTCGGGTAGGAACGCCACCTCCACCTGGCCGCTGTCGAGCGCCCCGGCCATCTCGGGGAAGGGCCGTTCGTCGAACTTGACGTCCTGCGGCGCGAGCCCGACGGGCTTGAGCAGGGCGCTCATGGTGAGGGTGGCGATGTTGTTCAGCGTGTCGGCGCCGATGGTGTGCCCCTTGAACTGGGACAACTCGGTGATCGGCGAGCCCTTCTTGGTCATGAGGGTGAAGTTGCCGGGCTTGGCGGCGTACGCGGCTCCGACGATCTTGAGCTTGACCGTGCCGCCGGCGGCGGCGAGCAGGGCGGAGACGTAGTTGCCGTGCATGATGTCGAGCTTGCCGGAGACCAGGTCGGGCATCGCGGCGGCGCCGCCCGTGATCTGCTCGGTCGTGACCTTGATGGCGACCTTCAGGCTCAGCCGCTCGGTGAACAGGAACGCCGCCAGCGGGATCAGCGCCACCGACGGGATGGGCCGCAGGAACTCGATCAGCGGCCGCAGCGCCCGCTCGATCGCCGGCACACTGCCGGGCAGCAGCCCGGCCGGTACGGCGAGCGCCACCGTGAGCAGCAGCCCCAGCGCCCACCCGGCGAAGGTCAGGCCCACGTCCAGCGGGAACTCGGGATCGGCGGCCAGCCCGGCGGCGGTGAGCAGCACGGTCGAGGCGAGCGGGAACTGCACGGTGGAGACGAACCCGAGCCGTCCCCCCGCCTCGGCGAGGCAGAGCAGGCCGGCCACGCCGAGAAGACCGCAGAAGAGCGCGGGGGAACCTGGGGCGGGATGGCTGTGTGGGTTGCCGGGCAGGGATCAGCTGGTGATCGTTTTGTCGCGTAGGAGGAAGTAGCTGGCCTGGTCGGTTTGCAGGTAGGCGTGGAAGTTCGGGGCCAGGGAGCGGGCCGATCTGTCGGCGGTGACGATCGTGACGACCACGTAGTTCTTGGACGCCCCCGAGAGGATCTTGCCGTACGAGTAGTTGGTGAGGGTCGCGTTCTGGCGCCACCTGACCGCGTTCGACGTGAGCTTGGCCAGGCGGGTGGCGGTGGTCTTGGCGGCCTGCTCGCTCGGGAAGGACATCAGGAGCTGCACCGCCTTGATGTGCCCGCTGTAGGCGGAGTAGGCGAGCTGGACGGCGCTCTCGCACTTGTTCCTGGTCAGTACGCTGCCCTCGCCGTCCACCGGGGCGCACGAGGGGTAGGTCCAGCCGCCGACCTTGTCGGCCCGGAACTTGACGCCGCCCAGGGCGAAGTTCCAGTCCTTGAACTCGCTGTGGGTGAGCGGCAAGCCGGGCTGCACGTGAGTCGAGGCGGACGCGGTGCTGGTCGGCTTGCTGCTGGGCGTGGTCGTGGGATCGGGGGTCGTGGGGTCCGGGGTCGCGGACGCGGGCGGGTCCGTCGGCTCAGGGCGCTCCGACGGTGGAGAGGTGGTGGGGTTGTCGCTGGGCAGAGCTATGGGGGTGGTGGGGCCGGGCGCGTTCAGGTAGAGGAACGCGCCCACCGCACCGCCGCCGAGAAGGATCACGGCCAGACCGATGGCCAGCCCGATGATCAGGCCGCTGTTGCCCTTCCGTGCCGCCGGTACGGGCGCATGGCCCGGCTGCTGCTGGAACGGCCCACCGCCCGGCTGCTGCTGGAACGGCCCACCGCCCGGCTGTCCGGCGTACGGCGGGTTGCCGTAGCCCTGCTGAGCGGGCGCGGTCTGACCCGGCAAAGGGGCGTAGGCCGGGTGGGTGGCGGCGGCGTGGGGCGACGGTGAACCGTATCCGGGCTGATTGGTGGCGGTTTGGCCTGGCTGGAGCCCGTATCCGTGCTGGGTGGCGGCGGGTTGGCCCGGTTGCGGGTCCCAGCCGGATTGCGGGGTGGCGGCGGTTTGTCCTGGCTGCGGGTCCCAGGCGGGTTGCGGAGTGGTGACCTGGCCTGGTTGTGGGTGGTCCCAGCCAGTTGGTTGTGGGGTGGTGGGCCGGCTCGGCGGCGGGCCCCAGTGGTGTCCCGAGGTGGTCGGTGAGGGGCTGTAGCCGGGGGCGGTGGGCCCTCCCGGTGGTGGGGCGTAGTCGGGCTGAGGGTGGGACGGGCCGTTACCGGGCTGAGCGGCGGGTGGCCGGCCCTGGTTCGGGTCCTGCTGGGGCAGGTAGGCCGGGTGCTGCGGAGGACCCCAGACCGGCGGTTGCAGCGCGCCGTAGCCCGGGTGCTGTGGGGCAGCGTCCGGGTGCTGTGCGGTGCCGTGACCCGAGTACTGCGGGGTGCCGTAGGTCGGATTCTGCGGGGCCGGGGCCGGGGGCTGGGGTGGGTCGTACCCTTGCGGCGCAGCCTGGCCCTGTGTCCCGTCCCAGGGTTCTGGCTGGTACGGCTGGGGTTGGGGTGGCTGCGGAGGGTATGCCATCCCCCCATTGTGGGGCAGGCTATTACCTTCTGCCTCAAGTACCCCACCAATTGTCATAGTGGGTCAGCGTGCCGACGCGAATGCTTTGGTCGGCTCGGCGGAGACCAAGGTCTGATGTCGCGGCGTGCGCGCCGATCGTAGCTTCGGCCCATGACGGAACTGCGCACGCCTCCCGACACCCGGATCCACGAGGTGGACGCCGTGCGGGGGTTCGCCCTGGCCGGCATCCTCGTCGCGAACATCGGCTTCCTCGCCGACCCCGGCTACGCCGTGGCGGACGGCCGCATGCCCATCCCGGGCGGCCCCGTCGCCCTGGCGATCACGGCTTTCGTGCTGACGAAGTTCTACATCATCTTCTCGTTCCTGTTCGGCTACTCGTTCACGCTGCAAATGCGCTCGGCGGAACGGGCGGGTGCGAGTGTGAAGGCCAGGACCCTGCGCAGGTGCCTGGGGCTGTTCGTGATCGGGGTGCTGCACGGGATCCTGCTGTGGATCGGCGACATCCTCACCCTGTACGCCGTGCTCGGACTGGCCCTGCTCGCCATGCGTGACCTCAGGCCGAGGACCGCCGTCGTCACCGGCTCCGTCATCGTCGGCGTGATCACCCTGCTGCTCGGGGCGCTGGCCTGGCTGTCCACCTTCGACCCGACGGCCGGGCAGGCGCCGGCGGCCGACCCGGCGCAGGCGGCCAGGACGCTGAGTCTGGCCACCGGCGGGCCGCTCGACTTCCTGACCCTGCAACTGGAGCTCTATCCGCCCATCGTGGCGATGGTCTGGCTGTTCCAGGGGCCGATGGCGCTGGCCATGTTCCTGTTCGGGCTGGCGGCGGGCAAGCGCGGGCTGCTGGAGGACACCGAGCGGTGGGCGCGGGTGCTGCCCAGGATCCAGTGGGCCGGGTTCGGGATCGGTGTGCCCGGCGGGATCCTGCTCGCGTGGACGTCCGGCGGCGCGGGCCCGTGGGAGTTGGTCGGCACGGCGCTCAACACCGTCACCTCGATCCTGCTGGCCGCCGCCTACGTCGCCACGCTGCTGCGGGTGATCAGGCGTTTCCCTGCCACCGGGCGCGCGCTCGCTCCCGCCGGCCGGGTGGCGGCCTCCAACTACGTGGGCCAGTCGGTGCTGGCGTGCCTGATCTTCACCGGGTACGGGCTGGGGCTGGCGGGCAAACTGTCGCCGCTCGCCGTGATGGGCGTGGCCGCGCTGATCTACACGCTGCTGCTGTGGCTGAGCGCGAGGTGGCTGCGTTCGCACCGCTATGGGCCGATCGAGTACGTGCTCCGCCGCGTAACGAAGTGGGCCTGATCGGTGCCCGCCGGAATTTGATCCGGAACTTTGCGGCGAACCGGTATTTCTCCCTATACGCCCGCTCTCTACGAGAGCAGCATCCTTTGGCAGGAGGTTGGACAGGTAGCCGTGCCGGCGGCCTGTGGCGCAGCACGAGGGCCTGCGCGACAGGCCGATCTCCGGCGCAGAGCAACAGCGCCGACCGACTGCCGAGGACGGATCAGTCGGGCAGGCCCGTGCCGCGGGTCACCATGATCCCCGCCGAGCAGAGCGCGGTCTTGCTGCGGGACGGCGCTTTGCTCGGCGGGCATTTTCACCTCGTGGCTCGGGTCCGGGGGCCGGTTGTCTGCGGTCCGGGGTAGGAGGGAAAAGCCGTCTTCGTAGTGTCGTCTTCGGAGTGCTGTTTTTTGGGGGGTGCCCTTCTCGGGGTCCCTTCTCGGGGTCCCGTATTCGGGGTGCCGTCTGCGGCCTGGCGTGGGATCTTGCCGTGGACGGGGCGCGGCGTAAGGGCCGGTCGGCCTTCGGTGAGCGGGCTTGGCGGGTGGTCAGCAGGTCTCGGCGCGGTGGACGAGGCGGGCGATGTGGGCGGCGGTATCGGACCACAGCTGCCTGGGCAGGTTGTGCCCCATGCCGTCGATGATCACCAGCTCCGCCCCTGGGATCGCCGCCGCCGTCGCCTTGCCGCCGCTGACGTCGCACATCGCGTCGTCGGCGCCGTGCAGCACCAGCGTCGGTACGCCGACCGTACGGAGCCGGGCGGTCCGATCGCCCGACGCGAGCACCGCGACGGCCTGGCGCAGCGTCCCGACGGGATCGTAGGACCGGTCGTACGCCATCCCGGCGCGCTCACGCAGTTCGGCCTCGTCGGCGGGGAAGCCGGGCGAGCCTATGACACGGAACGCCGCGACCCAGCTCTCGATCACGGCCTCACGCCCCTGCGGCGGCGGCCCCGCCAGCGCGGCCAGCGCCTCGGGCGTGGGCCCGCCCACCCCGGGCGCACCGGTGCTGGACATGATCGAGGTCAGCGAACGGATGCGGGCGGGATGCTCGATCGCCACCGTCTGGGCGATCATCCCGCCCAGCGAGGCGCCGACGAGATGGGCGCTGTCCAGCCCCAGCACGTCGAGCAGCCCTGTCGTGTCGCCCGCCATGTCGGACAGCGTGTAGGAGGCCGAGGACAGGTCACCGGCCATCGCGGCCGGCAGGTCGGGCGGCGGAGCGTCGTGGAAGTGGGTGGACAGGCCGGCGTCGCGGTTGTCGAAGCGGATGACGTGGTGGCCGAGGCTCGCCAGCTCGGCGCAGAAGTCTTCGTGCCAGTGGATGAGCTGGCCACCGGCGCCCATGATCAGCAGGACGGGCGGGGCCTGGGGGTCGCCGAAGCGTTCGTAGGTCATCTCGATCCTGGCCGGACCGACATTCTTCGCCTTTTCCTCGCTCATCATTGTCATGTCTCCCGATTTCGACGGGCGGAAAGATGCATGGCAAACGCTATCGCCACTCGGCCGGATTTCCGAACGAATATTTCCTGGTGCTTAATTAATAGTAATTGGTGAAATGTGGTGGAGGCTGCTGGCCGGGCCGCTCAGGACGCTGTCGTGGGACCCGAGGTCCAGTGGCTGATGCCCGGTGGATCCGCGTGCCGAGCCTCCGGAGGGCGGGACCCGGAGCGCCATTTCGCCGATGGCTGAGGAACGGGTACGCCTCCCGGTTGCCGGAATTTCTCCGACGATGCCGGAAATAGTGGTGATATAGGTATGTCTTCGGTGATCAACTGGGAGGTACAGAGAACATGCCGAACGCGCTGCCGGTCACCCTCGGTGACGTCCACGACGCCGCCGCCCGGCTCAAGGGCGTCGCCCACCGGACCCCCGTCCTGCGCTCCCGTACGCTCGACGCCCTGGTTGGGGCCGAGGTCTTCCTCAAGTGCGAGAACCTGCAGCGCATCGGGGCGTTCAAGTTCCGCGGGGCCTACAACGCCGTCTCCCGCCTGACCCCGGCCCAGCTTGAGCAGGGCGTGGCCGCGTACTCGTCCGGCAACCACGCCCAGGCCGTCGCCCTGGCCGCGCGGGAGCTGGGGAGCACGGCGGTGATCGTCATGCCCGAGGACGCCCCGCGTTCCAAGAGGGAGGCCACCGCCGGCTACGGCGCGGAGATCGTCACCTACGACCGCTACAGCGGGGACCGGGTCGCCATCGGCGAGGCGCTGGCCGCCGAGCGCGGGCTCACCCTGATCCCCCCGTACGAGCACCCGCACGTCATCGCCGGCCAGGGCACCGCGGCCCTGGAGCTGATCGAGGAGGTCGGCGACCTGGACGCGCTGCTCGTGCCGATCGGCGGCGGCGGTCTGATCGCGGGCAGCGCCACGGCGGCCAAGGGGCTGCTGCCCCGGATCCGGGTGATCGGCGTGGAGCCGGAAGCCGGTGACGACACCAAGCGTTCGCTGAGCGCGGGCCGGCGGGTGTCCATCCCCATCCCGCGCACGATCGCCGACGGCCAGGCCGCCGAGATCCCGGGCGAGCTGACGTTCTCGATCAACCGGCACCTGGTGGACGACGTGGCTCTCGTGAGCGAGGACGACATCCGCGCGGCCATGCGGATGGCGTTCGAACGCATGAAGATCGTCATGGAGCCCAGCGGCGCCACCCCGCTGGCCGCGCTGCTGGCCGGGCGGGCCGGAACCTTGCCGCGCCGGGTCGGGCTCATCGTCTCCGGCGGCAACATCGACACCCGCCGCTTCGCCGAGCTGTGCGCCGCCCCAGCCGGCTGATCGTCCCACCGACGATCGGCTGAGGCCCGGCCACCGGTCCGGCTGCTCGTCCGGTCTCCCGTTCGGCTGATCGGCTTGTTGGTGGTTGCGGCAGAATGGGGCGGATGTCCTCCCCTCGCCCGGTGTCCGGCCGGGACTTCCGGCGACTCTGGGCGGGGACGGCCGTCAGTCAGCTCGGGTCGGCGGTGGGCATGGTGGCCCTGCCCGTGGTGGCCGTCACCGTCGTCGGGGCGTCGGCGTTCGAGGTGGCGCTGCTGGCCGCGTTCACCGCCGTCACGACCGCGCTGCTGGCCTTCCCGCTCGGCGCCCACGTCGAGTTCAGGCGCAAGCGGCCGATCATGATCGTGACGGACGTGGTCAGGTTCGCCGCGATCGCGAGCGTTCCCGTCGCGGCCGTCCTGGACGTGCTGACCTTCGCCCAGTTGTGCGTGATCGCCGTCGTGACCGCCTCGTGCCAGATCGCGTTCACCGCCGCCTCCCAGGCGCACCTCAAGGCGTTGGTCACGGGGCCGGGCCTGGTCGAGGCCAACAGCCGGCTGGAGTCGACGCGCTGGCTCAGCGTCTCGGTGGGACCCTCCGCGGGCGGCGCGCTGATCGGGCTGTTCGGCGCGGCCGGGTCGCTGGTGATCGACGCGGTGTCGTTCCTGGTCAGCGCGTCGGCGATCAGGACGTTGCGCACGCCGGAGCCGGCCCCGCCCGTACGGGAGCGGCGCACGGGCCGCGCCCCGGCTGGTGGCCAGGCTGGGTGACGTGCGGGCCCTGTGGTGGGCGAGCATGGTGCGCGGGCCCTGGTACTTCCTCGTCCCGGCCGCCGTGCCCGGTGTGCCCGGGCTGCTGATGTGCGGCTTCGGGTTCGGAATGGTGCTGCTGTTCGCCGGCGCCGCCAACTCGACCATGACGAGCTACCGGCAGCGGCAGACTCCCGACGAGCTGATGGCCAGGGTGGCGGCGCTGTGGTCGTTCGCGACGACGGTGACGCAGCCGTTGTTCATCCTGCTCGGCGGGCTCGTGGCGACGTGGGCGGGCACCCGGGTGGCACTGTACGCGGCGGCCGCGGTGATGTGCGCGGCGGCGTTGCTGCTACCGCGCACGTCACCGAGCCTTGGGTCGATCGCGGCACCGGGCCCAGCACCGGGCCCGGGGCCGGGCGCGGCACCGCGCACGCCATCGCACCCGGGATCGAGTGCGGCGCCGGGCGCGTGACAGGGTTCATGATCGTTCGGTGGCGGTCCATGCGGCTATCTGTGCCCGCGAGTTGAACCCCAGCTTGTTCATGATCGCGCGTACGTGGCTGTCCACGGTGTGCTCGGAGATGAACAGCCGCGCCCCGATCTGCTTGTTGCTGAGCCCCTCCGCCACCAGCCGGGCCACCTCGGACTCCCGCCGGCCGAGCGGTGGCGCGCCCTCATCCGACGGCTCCTGGGCGGCGCCGGGAGCGGGCTCCCCGAGTGCCAGCGCGACGGCGGCGTCCCTGTCCAGCGCCGCCCCGGCCGCGAACTCCTCGTCGAACCCGGGCTCCCCGAGCGCCGCCCGCGCCGACTTCCCGGCCTCGACCAGCAGCGGGGCGAGGTAGGGCAGGACGTCGGCGCCGGTCCCCGCGCGTACGGTCTCCGCCGCCCCCAGCAGCCGCGCGGCCGGCCGTGCCCGTCCCGTGCCGGCGGCGTGGCAGGCCAGGGCGTAGAGCAGGGCGTACTGCCCGACCCGGTCGTCGATCCGGTACGCCACCCGCAGCCCCTCCGCCAGCAGCGGCCCGGCCTCGTCGAGCGCGCCCGCGATGAGCCTGGTCGCGCCCAGGTTGAGCAGCATCATGCCGAGGCTGTAGAGGTCGCCGGACTCGCGGCCGAGGCGGACGCCCTCCTCCGCCGCCGATCCGGCCGTCCCGAGGTCGCCGCCGAGCAGACCGGTGAGCGCGCGCGACTGCAGGTACATGAGCAGGGCGGTGTGGTCGCCGATCCCCTCGGTGGCGGCCCGTGCCCGCTCGCCCAGCCGCGCCGCCGCCGGTCGGTCCCCGGCCATGGCCGCCGCCATCGACGCCAGCGACAGCGACTGCGCCAGCACGGACCGCATCCCGGCCGCCTCGCCCGCCCTGTCCGCCCTGTCCGTGGTCCCCGCTGCGGCCACGGCTGCGTTCTCGGCCGTGTCCACCGCCGTGTCCACCGCCGTGTCCACCGCCGTGTCCACCGCCGTGTCCACCGCCGTGT
>NZ_BAAAMU010000158.1:0-3761 GCF_039529435.1 Nonomuraea maheshkhaliensis | reverse complement strand
CCACCGCTGCGTCCACGGCCCTGTCGAGCGCCGGTCGCGCCGTGGCCGGGTCGGACCGCAGTACAGCCAGAAAGCCACGCATGTACCAGGCCAGCGCCAACTCCTGAGGACCCAAGCCCGGCTCCCGCGCGCCGCCGCCCCCGTACGCGAGCAGCTCGTCCAGCCACCGCACACCTTCGCCGAGCCCGCGCGTCATCCAGTAGTACCCCAGGGAGTAGACGAGCAGAACCCCGACCCGCACGTCCCCCCGCGTCACGCAGTCGCGCAGCACGTGCCGCACGTTGTCGATCTCCAGGTCCATCCACGCGAGCCACTCGCCCAGCCGCTGCCGCACCCGCGGCGCCGACCCCAGGCAGCGCCCGATGTAGTGATCGTTGCGGCGCCGGGCCAGGAACTCCTCCTCGCCCGCCGCACGCAACTTGAGCGCCGCGTACTCGCGCATCGTCTCGTGCAGGCGGTAACAGGCCAGCCCCCCGGCGTCCTCCTTGACCACCAGGGACTTGTCCACGAGCGAAGCCATCAGGTCCAGCGCGCCCGCCGCGGAAACGTCCCCGTACGCGCAGATCGCCGCGACGTCCTCCAGCGTGAACCGGCCGGCGAACGCGCACAGCCGCCGCAGCAGCGCCCGCTCGCCCGCCGCCAGCAGGTCGTGGCTCCAGTCGACGGTGGTGCGCAGCGTCTGATGGCGGGGCAGCGCGGCGCGGCTGCCCCCGGTGAGCAGCCCGAACCGGTCGTCGAGGCGTTCGAGGATCTGCTCGGCGGACAGCACCCGCGTCCTGACCGCGGCCAGCTCGATCGCCAGCGGCAGGCCGTCGAGGCGGCGGCACAGGTCGGCCACGGCGGCCTGGTTGGCCGGGGTCAGCTCGAACGTGCCGGAGCCTGCCGCGGCCCGCTCGGTGAACAGGCTGACCGCCTCGTTCCGCCGCAGCTCCGCGAGCGGCGCGCGGGCGGGCGGCGGCAGGTCGAGCGGCGGTACGGGCACCACGTGCTCGCCCGGCACCGACAGCGGCTCCCTGCTGGTGGCGATCACCCGTACGCCGGGGGCCGCCCGCATGACCTCCGCCACCAGCGGGGCGACGGCGCCGAGCAGGTGCTCGCAGTTGTCCACCACCAGCAGCAGCCGCTTGTCCCGCAGGTACGACAGGAGCAGTGCCACCGGCTCGGCCGCGGTCTGGGTGCGCAGGTCCAGGGCCGCCGTCACGGCGTCGCCGACCAGCCCGGGATCGCCGACCTCGGCCAGCTCGACCAGCCACGCGCCGCCGGGGAACCCGCGCCCGAGATCGCCCGCCATCCGCAGCGCCAGCCGCGTCTTGCCGACCCCGCCGGGACCGACCAGGCTGACCAGCCGGGACTCCGAGAGCTTGCGCCTGACCACCGCGAGTTCACGGCGTCGGCCCACGAAACTGGTCGCCTCGGCGGGCAGGTTGCCCGTACGGCGCGGCGGTCTGGCCATGGTGGCTCGGACACTACTACCGCCCCGGGCCCGGCCGGAGCCCAGCAATCACGAATTCACGTGATTTATCCGGCCGAGGGCGGCGCCTCACGCTGATCGTATGAAGGCGATTCGTTACCACGCTTACGGTTCACCCGACGTGCTGCGGCTGGAAGACGCGGACATGCCCGTCGCCGGGGACGACGACGTGCTGATCCGCGTCCGCGCCGCTTCCGTGAACCCGCTGGACTGGCACGCCATGAGAGGCGCGCCGTACGTGGCCCGGCTGGAGATGGGCCTGCGCCGGCCCAGGCGCGGCGGGCTGGGCGCGGACCTGGCGGGCACCGTCGAGGCCGTGGGCAGGAGGGTCACCCGGTTCGCGCCGGGCGACGACGTGTACGGCGGCTGCGCGATGGACCTGACCCCGGGCAGGACGGGCTTCGCCGAGTACGCCGCGCTGCGCCAGGACGGCTGGCTGGCGAAGAAGCCGGCCGGGCTGACGTTCGAGCAGGCCGCGGCCGTGCCGGTGGCCGGCGTCTACGCCTTGCAGGCGCTGCGCGACAAGGGCGGCCTCAAGGCCGGGCAGCGGGTGCTGGTGAACGGGGCGGCGGGCGGCGTGGGGACGTTCGCGGTGCAACTCGCCAAGGCGCTGGGCGCGGCCGAGGTGACGGGGGTGTGCAGCACGCGGAACGTCGAACTGGTCCGCTCGATCGGCGCCGACCAGGTGATCGACTACACCGAGCGGGACTACACCCGTACGGGCGGGCGGTATGACGTGCTGCTCGACCTCGTGGCCAACCACGGCCTGCTCGCCAACCGGCGCGTGCTGGCGGGCACCGGCGTCCTCGTGGCGGGCGCGCCGGCCAAGGGCCAGTGGGTCGGCCCCCTGCTCGGGGTCGCCAAGGTCATGCTGCTGCGCTGGGCGACGTTCTTCCTGGCCTCGCCGAGCCCGGACGATCTGGACGTCATGACGGGGCTGATCGAGCAGGGCCGGGTCACGCCGGTCATCGACCGGACGTTCTCGCTGGACGAGACGGCCGAGGCGGTCCGCTATCTCGAACGGGGGCACGCCCGGGGCAAGGTCGTGATCACCGTGTGAACGTGACGAGATAGGCAGCCCGAGCTGTCCGGTTCGGGTTGCGCGGTCCGGGCTGTCGTTGCCCGTCCGCACCACGTCGCCCGGCGATGCCGGCCTGGACGCCGGAATCTTGCCTTGATGCGCGGACCCCCGTGGGGCTCGCTTGGGACGTCACCGGGAACCTTCACCCGCGGCGGAAACCCGGGGGTGGCGTTGGAACAGGCGAGAGAACAGATCAGGTCCGTGGACGCCGGGCCGGTGCGCGTGCTCGGCGTGGCGTTCCTGCTGGCCATGATGGCCTGCCAGGTGATGTCAGGGCTGGACGCGCGGCCGGAGCGGTTCACCGGCGCGATCGTGGTGCTGCTGGCGGCCGGCGCGCTCGCCTTCGCCGCCGCCGTCTGGGGGCCGGTCAGGGCGGCGGGCGCGTTCGGCGGCGCGGTGCTGACCGGGTACGCGGCCGAGGTGGCCGGGGTGCTGACCGGGTTCCCGTTCGGTGACTACGCCTACGGCGACGTCCTGTGGCCGCGACTCGGCGGGGTGCCGGTCGCGGTGGCGGTGGCGTGGGGCGGCATGGGGCTGGCCGCGTACGCGGTGGCCGCCGCCGTCGTCCCCGTACCCGGATGGCCGCGGATCGTCGTGGGCGCGGGCGCGCTGACCGCGTGGGACCTTTTCCTCGACCCGCAGATGGTGCGGATGGGCCTGTGGACGTGGGCGCACGACGGGCCGTACCGTGGCGTGCCGCTGAGCAACTACGTGGGCTGGCTGCTGGTGTCGGCGCTGGTCATGCTGGTCGTACAGCGCTTCGTCGGCGACCGGGAGCCGGGCTACGGGCTGCCCGCCCTCTACACGGTCATGGCGGTCATGGAGACGGTCGGCTTCCTGGTGGTGTTCCAGCCGCCGGACCCGCTGGTGGCCGTCGCCGGCGGCCTCACGATGGGCGCGTTCGCCGCGCCGGCCTGGAGGCGGCTGTGGCAACGGTGACGGTGGTCGGCGGCGGCGTCGGAGGCATGACGAGCGCGCTGCTGCTGGCCCGGCAGGGGCACGACGTACGGCTGTACGAGCGCTCGGCGCGGCTGGGCGGCAAGCTGGCCGAGCACCGGCGCGACGGCTTCACCTTCTCGCTGGGGCCCTCGCTGCTGACCATGCCCGAGCTGTTCAGGGAACTGGGGCTGCGCCGCGAGCTGATGGAACCCGACCCGCTGCGGGAACGCCTGGTGTCCCTGCTCATGACGGCGCTGCTGCGCTGCGACC
>NZ_BAAAMU010000157.1:0-23460 GCF_039529435.1 Nonomuraea maheshkhaliensis | reverse complement strand
ACGCCGGGCGCGCCGGCGGCCACGAAAGCACGCGAAACGGCGTTGCCGGTCTCCCGCACCAGCAGAGCGCGCGTCAGGGCAGGGCGGGCCAGGTCCAGTGCGTCCACGGCGGCGCGCAGGTCGGCGAGCGCGGCGTCGCGGCGGCGGCGCGCCTCACCCAAGCCGGTGCCGGTGGCGAGCAGCGGGTTGTACGCCCCGGACGCCCGGTCGTCGGCCAGGTCCTCGACCGCGTCGATCAGGTGCGCCAGCCGCCCGAAGCCGCGTCCGGCCGCCTCCAGTGCCTCCCGGTTGTGCGGCCTGCCGGCGAGCACCGCCGTGTGCGCGAACGCGGCGGCCACGGCGTCCTCGGCGGGCCCCGTCAGCTCCGGTAACCCGGGCGCCCGGCCGCCCTGAGCAGGTGCCTGGACGGAGGCACGTTCCAGGACCGCCTGTCGCCCGGCCGCCGCCGTCAGCGGGGCGGGGTCGAACCCCAGCGTGCCCGCCATGGCCGTGCCGGCCGAGGACCAGCGGCCCGCCAGCCGGGTGGCGCCGGCGGCCACCGGGCGGCGGGCGTACACGCCGTCTCCGTCGGCCACGTGGTCGCTCATCTTGCCGGCCGCCAGGAGCAGCGACACCGAGGCCGCCAGCCGTACCCCTTCCGACTCCGCGACGTCGGCGCCCTTGAAGCCGCGCAGCGCGCACGGGCCGACCTTGCGGCGGGACGTGGACGCGGGCGACTGGGCCTCGGTGAGGACGGACACGAGCAGCCCGTCGTAGTTGGTCACGAGACGCGACAGGTGTCCGTGCTCGTCACGAAGCGCCAGGCAGAGCCCGCACAGGTGCCCCATCCAGTCCGCGTAGAGCCCTTTGCACAGGACGTGCCGACACGGGCGGACAATGCCGAACATACGTCCCCTTATACGTACGGTGGGAGCCCACCGTAGCACCGGCCCGCCCCCGTACACCGTCGAAGCCCGTCCACCGAAAGGACGCCGCGCGGACTCACCGGGCTCCGGGCACGGCGGCGCCCAGAATGGGACGGCGAAGGTGCCGCAGCTCCACCGTCACAGTCGCCAGGCGGGCTGTTCTTCTGGCAGTCCTCCGGCGACGGGCCGGGGTTCGCGCGGTGGCGTGGACCATCTCGAACGTCCTCGCCCGCTCAAGGATCTCGGGATGGGCGGCGAAGAAGGTTTCGGTGATCTCCCGAGCCAGCCGGCCACGCTCGCTGACCAGGTAGCCGTTCGCTCTCGCCCAGTCGTGGATCTGCGTGCGGCCGAGCTCGGGCGACCGGTAGGTGATGCGGAGGGGGGTGACGTCGGCGTCGGACGTGATCGGAGACTATTCGGCGGCACCGACAGGATCGGGGTGGCCGCCTCGGGGCATCAGGCAGACGGTGAGCAGGGCGGACAGCAGGGTGAGCGCGCAGGCGGCGTTGAGCGCCGGCGCGAGGCCGGTCCAGGCGCTCATGACCGGTGCGGCGAGAGCTCCGGCCATGTTCGCCGCCGCTTCGATGGTGAGGAAGGCCGCGCTGACGCGGCCGAGGAGCGGCTTCGGGGTGGCTCGTTGCAGCCAGGTGTGGGTGGCGACCATCACGGTGACGGCGGGTATGCCGAGGAGGACCGCGGCCGTCAGCGCGGCCGGGAGTGACGTCGCGTTGAACATGATGAAGAACGCACCCGCGACGAGCGCCTGACTGACGGCGAGGGTCGTTCTGGCCGGGAAACGCTCGATGAGCGGCCTGCTGACCGGCGCTCCCAGGAGGAAGCCGAGGCCCAGCGCCGACAGCAGGTAGCCGACCTGGACACTTCCCCCGAAGCGGGTCACGGCGAAGGGGACGAGCAGCGCGGTGAGCCCGGCGTTCGAGAGCAGGAAGGCGCTGTTCGTGGCCAGCAGCGCCCGGGTCGCCGGGGCGCGCCGGAGGTGACGCAGGCCATGGACGAGGTCGGCGAGCACGTTCCGGTCCAGGTCAGAGGCGCGTGACCGGGTCGTGGTCCTGGCGATGGCGGCCGCGGACAGGAGGCTCGCGCTGACGGCGGCGCAGATGACGACGTCGATGCCGGCGGTGGCGAACAGCAGAGCGCCGATCGGTGGCGCGCTCAGGCCCGCCACTCCGGTGGAGACGGCGCCGAGCGCGTTCGCGCCGCTGAGCAGGGGGCCGGTGCCCACGACTGCGGGGGTGTGCGCCTGGGCGGCCGGGCGGAAGATCACCGCGGCGGCGCCCTGACCGAGCATCGCCGCGTAGACGAGCCAGATCGTGTCGGGCGTTCGGGCCAGGAGGACCGCGGAGATCGCCGTCGCGTGCACGAGATCAGTGGTGATCATGATGCGGGGACGGTCCCACCGGTCGGCCATGACCCCGGCGAACGGCCCGAGGAGCAGCGCGGGCAGAAATCTGCAGGCCAGGCTGACGCCGGTGGCCAGCGCCGAGCCGGTGACGGCGTAGAGGTGGGCGGGGACCGCGACGTCGAGCAGGCCCGTGCCGAGGGCGGCGATCGAGCGGGCGATCCAGAGCAGCCGGAAGTCCCGCACGCGCAGGGCCTGAAGCATTCTTCCCTCCGAGGTATTCCCCCAAGAGACAAGCGTGCTTCTAATTATTCTGTCAAGATAGTTCCATGGATCACGTCGAACTGGGCCGGCGGTTGCGCGCCCGCCGTGCCGCCCTCGGCAGGACGGTCGCCTCGGTGGCCACGGAGGCGGGGGTGTCAGTGCCTTATGTGGCGAATCTGGAGAACGGTCGCGGCAATCCGACGGTCGCGGTCCTCGACCGGCTCGCCAGTGCGCTGGGGACCCGCCTGGTGATCGAACTCGCCGATCCGGCCGCGGATCCGGCGGTCACGGCTCTGCCGCCGTCGCTGGTGGACTTCTCCCAGAGTCAGCGCTTCCGGCGGGAGGTGGGCCGGCTCGCCTCCGTGCTCGGGGAGGAGCCGCGGACGATCCGCGCCACGCTCGTCGACGCCCTGGCGGCGGCCGGGGCCGCGCTCCGGCGGGACCTGCGTGAGCCCGACTGGCAGCGGCTGCTCGATGCGATGGTGCTGATCCTGGGCCACCCCCCGGAGTGACACCGGGTCAACTCGGCACCCCGAGCAGCGCGGGGGCCCCAGAGCCGGAAGCCGACGCGGTCGGCCACGAGCTCGGCGCGAACCAGTTCGAGCAGCCGGCCCATCCAGTTGCGCCCGGCGGAGTCGCGAGTGTCCCAGAACGGCGAGTTGGCGGAGCCGTAGTGAATGCGGCCGCCGTTCGGCTCCGGCCGCGATGTCGCGCGCCACCTCGGGGCCCGATGCCGTACGGATGCGCGGTTGATCGCGCATTCATCGACCCCGGAGATGAATCTTCCGGTCAGGCGGCGGACGCCTGGCCGTCCACGATCTGGTCGCGCAGCGGGGCGAGGGCGCCGGCGATCGTGGTGATGGTCTCCTGCGGCACCCCGCAGTGCGTCAGCGCGCCGGCCAGGTGCCCGACCACCGTGTCGAACGCCTCGCCGGTGATGGCCAGGCCGGTGTGGGCCTCCCCCATCGTCCGGCCCCGGTACTCCTGCGGCCCGCCGAGTGCGGCCGCCACGAAGCTGCGCTGGTGGGCCTTGAGTTTGTCCAGGTCCGTGCCGGTGAAGTAGCCGGCGAGCCCAGGGTCGGCCACGACCCGCTGGTAGAACTCGTCGACCACCGCGGAGACCGCGCTCGCGCCGCCGATCTGGTCGAAGATGGACGCCATGGTGACCTTCCCTTCCAGTCGCTTGGAAGGAGCGTCACAGCGGGCCGTTCCATCGCGGTGACACAGCGGCAATGTGCCCGCACCAAGGTGCTCACCGCCGTGACACCGGCGTAACGCGCCCGGCGATCGGCGCCGCACGGGCTTGCGCTCGTCCCGCCGGCGGTCCGGGCGGCTCGGCCCGGTCGCCCGCCGCTCACGGCCGCGGAGGGCGGGCGGTGGTGAGGCGGTCGAGGATCTCGGTGAGGTTGGGGGTGCTGGTCGCGAAGTTGAGCCGGGCGAACGCGGCGGTGTCGACCGTCGTGTGCTGGGAGAACTCGGCCCCCTCGCTGAGCTTGACCCGCGCCAGGCGTTCCAGCCGCGCCGCGGGCTCGTCGCCCCCGACGGGGCTCGCGGTGAAGTCGAGCCAGCTCAGGTACGTGCCCTGCGGCGAGTGGTAACCCGGGTCCCACGGCAGGGAAGCCGCCCACTCCTCGATCAGCCGCCGGTTGCGGTCCAGGGTGCGCATCAGCTCCGCCAGCCAGTCCTCGGACCGCTGCCAGGCGGCCAGGGTGGCGACCCGGCTGAGGATGCTAGGCGTGCCGAAGAAGTCGAGCGGAGCCCTGGCCAGCGCGTCGTGCAACCGGTCAGGGCCGACGTGCGCGACGGCGCAGCGCAGGCCCGCGATGTTGAACGCCTTGGTCGCCGACGTGGTCGTGACCGTGCGCGCGGCGGCCGTGCCGACCGAGGCGAACGGCACGTGCCGGTACGGGGCGAACACCAGGTCGGCGTGGATCTCGTCGGCCAGCACCACCAGGTCCAGCTCCTCGGCAGCGGTGGCGTACGCGCTCAGTTCGCCGGGCGTCAGGACGCGGCCGGTGGGGTTGTGCGGGTTGACCAGCACCAGCAGGCGGCAGCCCTGTTCGCGCAGGTGCCCGGTCAGGTCGCCGGTCGGGGGATGCCAGCCGTTCTCGTCCCGGCTCATGGGCAGCGGCACGATCCGCCGTCCCGCCCGTTCGATGCTCGCCAGGAACGGCGGGTAGGCGGGCACGTGGATCGCGACGCCGTCGCCCGGCGCGGTGGCGTACTCGATGATGACCTGGAGCACCTGCAGCAGGTCGGTGAAGACGCGGGTCCGGCCGGGGCTCGGGCGCCAGCCGTGGCGGCCGGCCATGCGTTCCTCGAACGCCGCCACCACCGGGTCCTCCCCCTGCCAGTACGGATAGCCGAAGTCGGCGCGCCCGGTGACGTGCAGGATGCTCTCGCTCACGGCGGGCGGGACGCCGAAGTCCATGTCGGCCACCCACGCGCCGATGGTGCCCTGGGGCAGGGAGCCCCATTTGACGCCGTGTCCTGAGCGCAGCCGTTCGACGTCGATGGCCTCGAACGGGCCGGTCGGCAGGCCGGTCACGGCGTCACCTCAGCGAGGATGGCGTCGCGCAGGATCTCCATCTGGCCGTGGTGCTGGGCGAGTTCCTCGTACACGTGCAGCAGCGCCGCGCCCTGGGTCAGCCGGCAGTCGGGGCCGAGGAAGCTCGCGGGCGGCGTGCCGCGCAGCCCGGCGGCGGGGACGGCGGCGCGCACGTCCTCGGCGAGCCTGGCCCGCACCGCCGTCACGTCCTCCAGCAGCGGTCCGACGGGGCCGGCGCTGGCGAACTCGCCGTCGCGGTCGCGGGCGACCTCGCGTCCCGCCACGAGTGCTCCCGCCCAGTACGAGGTCACCCCGAGGCAGTGGGTGAGCAGCGCGTAGGGCGAGTTGGCGCCCGGCAGCGGCGGCCTGGTGTTGGCCAGCCGATCGCCGAGGCCGGCGACGATGGCGGCCATGCCGTCCAGGGCGCGATCGACGTAATAGAGGTAGTCGTCTTCGGTGATCAACCTGGGTCTCCCGCATGTAACCGGCTTAGATGGTGTACGGCAACATTGCGGCATCCGGCTGTAACCCGTCAAGATGGTGTCGTGACTTTCGTCTTCGTCAGCGGCAACCTGGCCCTCGACTTCGCCGGCACCCTCAAGTGGCGCCGCAGCGAGCCGGAAGAGCTGCTCACCACCCCTGCCGACCTGGGCCGATGGGCGGTCGAGGCCGGGGTGACGAGCCAGGCGCCGGCGGTCGGCGACGCTGATCTGCGACGGTTGCGCACGTTGCGCGAGTCCGTCTATCGGCTCGTCATCCACGGCATGAACGGTCTCCCCTGGCCGGACGGCGACCTGCGCGCCGTCAACTGGGAGGCGGCCGGGGCGCCTCCGGGGGTGCGGCTGACCGCCGCGGGCCTCGTCCGGACCGGAGACTCCGGCGCGCTGGCCGCCGCGGTGGCCCGTTCCGGGGCCGAACTGCTCGGCGAGCTGAGCGAGTTGCGCGTCAAGGAGTGTGCCCTGGTGGAGTGCACCCGCCTGTTCATCGACCGCTCCCGGGGCGGCAACCGGCAGTGGTGCGGGATGGAGGAGTGTGGCAACCGCGTCAAGGTGGCCAACTACCGCTCACGCAAGAGCGCGACCGCCGCTGCCCGGGCACCGGCCCCATGACGAGGCATCCCGCTCGTCGCCGCGGGCGGCGGCGAAGAGAAGTTCGGGCTCGGTGATCGCGCCGTGCCACCGGCTGAGCGCGACGGCGGCCTCGGTGATGTCGTCGGCGTCCATCCTCCAGCACAGGGCCGCTCCTCCCTGCTCCTGAAAGGCGGCGCAGTTGTCCGCCAGATCATCGATGAGCAGCGCGTCCGCAAAGGTCAGTCCGTGCCGGCTCAGCCACGGCCCGAAGAACCCGGCAGGACCTTCGCTCTTGAGCACGGCGACATCACTGGAACAGATCAGGTCGTCCCACACGAAAGCCCACTCGGCGAACGTCGCCGAACGAGGCCCCGCCGGGCGCCGGTTCGCGCGCACCCGCCGGAACGTGTCGGCGAAGCAGTCCATGTTGTCGGTGGACACGACGATCGAGGCATGCGCCTTGACCTCCTGGAGCATCCTGATCAACGGAACGTTGACCTTCATCCGCGCGCAGTCGGCCAGCAGCCGGCGCTGGAGGAAGTCGGCGCGGAACCGGCGGTCCAGCCGGACGCCCATGCCCGCGATGACCTGAGCGGCCGGCACCTCGCCCTTCATCCAGGCGTGGGCCCCGTCGCCGGTGAAGATCCGGGCCAGGCTCGCGACCAGTTGCGAGTGCAGCGGATGCCGGGCGTCGTCCCGGATGGACGCCCAGAAGGGGTCGCGGGAAAGCACGCCGTGCCAGTCGACGAACACCACCCGGCCGGGACGTGGCACCTGCCTCCTCCTTCGCGAAAGCGGGGTCAGCTCGAAGCCTCGGCGGCGATGCCGCCGACGGTCAGGTCCGTCAGTGCCGTGACGGCCGCGGCGGCGGTGGTACGCCCCCGGTTGAGCTCGGCGGCGATCGACTCGGCCGCGCCCAGCACGCCGACGCAGCGCAGCCGCAGGGCCTCCTGCGTGAGCCCTGAGTAGGGCCGCAGAGCGGTGACCATGAGGTCCGTGTAGCCGTCGAGCAGCTCGCGCTCGATCGCCTCCATCTCCTGGCTGCCCTTGAGCGCGGCCGAGACGGCGGTCCACTCCGGCATGTCGGTGGCGCAGGCGAAGTAGGCGGCGCTCAGGACGCGGGCGATCTCGCGGGGCACGGCCGGGGCGTCGCGCAGGGCCCGCTCCGAGGCGGCCCGATGCCGCTCTTCGAGCCGCCGGTAGAGCGCGATCAGCAGGCCGGAACGGGTGCCGAAGTGGTCGTAGACGATCGGCCTGCTCACGCCGGCGGCCTCGGCGAGGCTGAGCAGCGTGAGGCTGTCGGTGCCGTGGACGCGCACGATCGCCATGGCGGTGTCGAGCAGCTGCTCCCGCCTGGCCGGCTTGGACAGGCGGGTCGATCCGGTGGCCAATCGTCCTCCCTTGCGTCGCCTGCCATCCTAAGCTACAAAATGTAAGTTACAGAATGTAGGTTAGCGGAAGGACATCACGGTGGAGCACTCCGTACTGATCATGGGCGGATCCGGCCAGGCGGGCGCGGCGACCGCGGCCCTCCTGCGCCGCTGGCACCCGGAGCTGCCGCTGACGATCGCGGGCCGCGATCTCGGCCGCGCCCGGCGGGTCGCCGGTGAGCTCGGCGGCGCGACCGCCGCGACCATCGACCTGCGGCGCGGCGACCTCGGCCTAAAGGAGACCGGCGGCCACTCGGCGGTCGTGGCGGCGGTGCGGGACAGCCACCTGAACGGGCTGCGGTACGCGCAGGACCGCGGCCTGCCGTACGTCAGCATCTCCAGCGGCCTGGTCGACATCGGACCCGAGGTGGTCGCGGCCGGCCTGCGGGCAGGCGCGGCGCCGATCCTGCTGGCCAGCCACTGGTACGCGGGGCTCGTCGTGCTCGCGGTGCTCGGCCTCGCCGGGGAGTTCGGCCGGCTCGACACCATCGAGGTCAGCGGCGTACTGGACGAACAGGACAGCGGCGGCCCCGCGGCCGTGGCGGACCTGGAACGCCTGCTGGCCGCCACCACAGCGGGGCACGTCCGCCGCGACGGCGTCTTCCACTGGGTGAGCGGCCCCGACGCGGAGGTGGAGGTCACCGGCGTGGACGGCACCGTGCTGCCCGGCCTGATCGTCCCCATCCTCGACGTGCCGAGCCTGGCCCTCGCGACGGGCGCGCCCAACGTGCGCTTCGCGTTCGCGATCGGCGAATCGGCGGGCAGGCGGCACGGCGGGCCCGCGTCCACGGAGGTCAGGATCGACCTCGAAGGCGTGGACCGCGCGGGCGCGCCCCTCAGGACGAGCCGCCACCTCCTCCACCCCGAGGGGCAGCGACCTCTGACGGCGCTCGGGGTCGCCCTCGGCGTCGAACGGCTGCTCGGCCTGCGCGGCGGCGCCCCCGTGCCGCCCGGCCCGCATACCCCCGAGGCGTTGATCGACCCCGCGTACGCGGCCGAGCGGATGGCGGAGATCGGCGTCACCCTCGCGGACGTCACGAGCGCGCCAACCGCACGGTGATCGCCGGTGGCGGGGTGGCCGGTCAGCCGAGCTGCCGGGTGATCGTCGGGTCGTTGATCGCCGCGTCGTCCGCCAGGAGGAACGCCTTCGACAGGATCACCGACAGCGTCCCCCCGTCGTCCTCGAACGGCAGGAACACCGACCCGGCCGCTCCCCCGCTCGCCGGGACGATGCACAGGTACGCGTCGTTGGGCTCCATCAGGATGTTCGCCGACCCCAGATGGATCTTGTACGTCCGCAGATCACCCCGGACGAGCAGAAACCGGTCGGTCAGCTCCACCCGGGAGGCGATCCTCAGTTTCGGCAGCAGCCGTGCCAGCACCTCGCGCCGGGTCCTGGCCGTCTCCGTCAGCTCGCCGAAGCCGTGGGAGCGCCAATAACGTTCGTGGCCGGCCGTCGCCCGGTCGTCGCGGGCGACCGAGGCCACGCCCACTGCGAGGTCGGCGTCGCGGAGGATCTCGGAGAGCACCAGCGGCGGCAGCTCGGCGATCGAGACCGCTCGCCCGTCGCGGTGGAAGGTGATGCGCTCGGTGGCGCACAGCATGGGCTCGATCCCGTAGGCGGAGACGATGTGCATGGCCCAGCGGGCCTGCCAGCCCGCCAGGTCGCGCACCACCTCGCCCTGGCCGCCGCCGTTCACGGGGTCCCAGTGTCCGATCGACCTGCCGGTCCAGCCGCGCTGGCCCAGCAGGGTCCTGGCCTGGCCGTAGCGCAGCACGTGACCGGCGAAACGATGGGAGAAGGTGCCGGTTCGTTCCTCGGCGGGGGTCAGCGGGTAGAGCTCGCGGAAGACCTGCTTGAACGGCTGGCGTACCCCGATTTCGAGCAGGCGGTCGCGCCACGCGGCCACCTCGCCGGCTCTCGCGTGAATCGGGTGCCACAGACCTGCCACGGCGTCGGGGTCGGGGAGGTGGCCGGCCAGTTCCCAGCCGCCGGCGGTCCTGACCGGCAGGTCCGCCGGGCCGCCGGCGATCCGCCAGACCAGGGCGCGGGCGTACGGGCCGGTGACGGGGTGGTCGAGGAAGTATTCGCTCACCTCACGCCAGCGCCACGTCCGTTCATGGACGATCGCCTGCTCCAGGCGGGACCGTTCGGCCGCCTGCGCCAGCTTGAGCTCCTTCAGCACGGCCCGCAGGTCGGACAGCTCCGCGCGCAGCTCCTTCGGCAGCGACCTGACGGTCTTGCCGGCGGCGTCGACGTAGCGCAGGGCGGGCACGTCGGCGCACAACCGGACCCGGTAGTCGCCGATCTTCTCCTCGCGGACGCCGTCGGCGTCCAGGCCGAAGGTGGGAACCGCCCGGTCGAGGAGCTGCTCGCGGGTCAGCCCGTTCTCGGCGGCCACCGCGTCGAGGGCGAGGCTCAGGTTCCGCTGTACGGACCTCGCGCGCACCTTCGCCTGGATCCTGGACAGCGGGACGATCACGTCGAGGCCGCCCCTGCGGGCCAGGACGCCGACGGCGGCGTTGGTGACGGGCTCGCAGCGGCACGTGGAGCCCATGCCGTTGCTGCCGGTGCCGCAGGTCATCGCGACGTCGGTGACGAGCGAGGTCACCCAGCGCTCGTCGACGACCTCGCAGGTCCACAGGATGCCGCGCACCACGACGATGGTGTCCTCCCTGAGGAAGACCTTGTCCCGCCACTCCCCCTCGTCATGGCGCACGACCCACTCTCCGCCCCGGTAGGCCACCAGCCGGGTGAGCAGCTCACGGACCAGGGCGACCGCGCCGGGGGTGAGCATCCGCTCGGCGTTCCTGAGCCAGCGGGCGCTCGGCCTGGTCGAGCGGGCGGTGTTCCAGTGGCGTAACAGGGGCCGCAGCTCGGCCAGGCGCGGGCCGTACTCCTCGGCCAGCATGCGGGCGAAGCGGTCGGTGTCCCCGATCTCGGTGCGGACCACCCCGGCCGGGCCGTTCGCGGCGGGCTCGGTGAGCAGGTCGCTCACCTGCTCGGCCAGGAGCGCCCGCGCCTCCTTCAGCCCCGGCCCGGACGTCAGCCGGCGCAGCAGGTCGCGGCGGCGCTGGTGGTCGAACCGGCGGGCGGCCGCGAGCGGGATCCGGAACAGCTCCTCGTAGCGGGTGTGCCCCTGCCGCGCCGCCCAGTAGCACGCCCGTTCCATGAGGTGATGCGCTTGCCGGTAGGTGAAGTCGATGTCGCGCTCGGCCACCGACCTGACCACGCGCAGCACCCGCTCGTCGTAGTCGTGGCCGCCTTCCGGCCCCAGCCAGAGTTTCGTGTGGGCGTAAGTCCCGTAGGCCCCCCAGTCGACATCAGGATCGGGATCGAGCCCCTGCTCGGTGAGCTCGTCGAACCGCTGGTAGACGGCGCTCATCTCCAGGCCCAGATGGTCCCATCTGCCCGCTGACGTCATCACACGGCTCTCCTCATGATCGGAACGCTGAGTGACCATGAGTATCAGCCGGAACCGACAACTGACGGGGCGTCTAGAGGTTGAAGCCGCCCGAGATCTCGATGTTCTGGGCGGTGACCCAGCGGCTCTCGTCGGAGACCAGGGTGGCGATCATCGCGCCGATGTCGTCGGGCTCGCCGAGCCGGCCGAGCGCGGTCCTCGCCGCGAGGGCCGGGATGACCTCGGGGAAGCGGGTGAAGGCGTCGCCGCCGAGCCGGGTGCGGGTCGGACCGGGTGAGACGGAGTTGACGCGGATGCCTCTCGTGCTGAACTCCTTGGCCATGTACCGGGTCAGCACGTCGATGCCGCCCTTCATGGACGCGTAGACCGAGTAACCCGGCTCCAGGCCCGCCGTCGCCGCCGAGCTGCTGCTCGTGTTGACGATGGCGCCGCCGTCCGCCATCAGGGGCAGCAGCCGCTGGGTGAGGAAGTACGGCCCCTTGAGCAGGACCCGCATGAGCTTGTCGAACGTCTCCTCGCTCGTGTCCTCGATCAACGACGCCTCGGAGTATCCGGCGTTGTTCACCAGATAGTCGAAGGTGTCGCGCTGCCAGGTGTCGCGCAGCGCGCCGGCCACCGCGTCCTTGAAGGCCGCGAAGCCGGCGACGTCGCCGAGGTCCAGGTGCAGCGCGACGGCTCTGCCGCCGTCCTTCTCGATGGCGGCGGCCGTGTCCAGCCCGGCACGCTCGTTGCCGCCGTAGGTCAGGATGACTCCGGTTCCGCGCTTGGCGATCTCGATGGCGGCGCTCTGCCCGATGCCGGAGCTGGCGCCTGTGACGACGGCGACCTTCATGATGGATATTCCTCCTGCGTACGTGTCCGCGCTTTGCGGTACCTCCATTCAATCGGTTTGACCTGCCAAAACCCTAGAATGATCCTCGCTCGTCCTTGCACATTCCTCTCACTTGAGGGAAACGAGGTGTCGGCGCTCGCTATGCGGCTTCGAGCACGAAGAACAAGAAGCACAGGAACCTCGTACGCGTGGGCTCGAACTCGCGCAGCTCCTCGGGGAACAGCTCACGGGCTTCCGGCGCGAACGGCGGCTCGCTGACGACGCCGATCCGAAAGCCCGCCGCGGTGAATGCCTCGGTCATCGCGTGCAGCGGCCGGTCCCAGAACCGCATCCGGACGCTCTGCCCGCCCACGGTCCATTCGTCGGCTCTGCTGCGAGTCTCGAAGTACCTGGGCTTCTCCCCGGCCAGGTGCTGGAAGAGAGTGACGCTGAAAGGATGGTCGACCGAGACGAGGAGCCTGCCACCCGGCTTCAGCACGCGTCGCAGCTCGGCCAGCGTCGGCGCCCAGTCTTCCAGGTAGTGCAGCACCAGGGACGCGACGACGTCGTCGAACGCCTCGTCGGGGAAGGGCAATGGGCCGGCCAGGTCGGCGACCAGCAGATCCGCGTCGGCGCCCAGCCGCTTTCTGGCCAGCTCCAGCATCCCGGCGCTCGCGTCGACGCCGGTCACGACGGCGCCTCGGTCGCGCAGCTCGGCGAACAGGGGGCCCGCGCCGCAGCCGGCGTCGAGGATCCGCCGCCCGGCCACATCCCCGGCAAGCTCCAGCATCGCGGGTCTCTCGTAGTACGCGTTGAGGAGGTTGCTCTCGTTCTCGGCCGTGTAACCCCCGGCCATCCCGTCGTAGTCGTTGAGCGGGGAGGGGTTGGCGGTCTCAACGTGATCGTCAGGCATGGTGGTCATGCGGGCCATTCTGTCCCACCGGCCTCGGCGGCCCGGTGAGGTTCATGGCGGCCACGAGGGCGGAGAATGTGGGGGCGACGACGCGCCAGGCGCACTGATGCGGGTCAGTCCAGAAGGCGCCGGCGACGACCCGCGGGGCAGTGCCGCTGCCGCGATGGTCCAGCGCGATCTCGCGCGGTTCGCGACGGCCGATGCTCATGATCCCGCCGCCGGGCAAGCTGCGATCGCCGCCTGGACAACGGCGTCTCGGCGCCGCACAGGTCGCAAACTCGCCATCGGCGGTTCGGGCGAGCAGCCCGACTTTGCGCCGGTAGGAAAACGAGCGCTTCAGGACTCGACCTTGTCCTAGCCTCGGCGCCATGGAGACCCCGGAGGATGCATCGTCCCTCTCCGCTCACCTGAGGACCGAACACCCCCAGCTATGGGCCTATTTGAAGGCGCTACGCCGGGGCCAGCGGTTGTCCGGAACCGTAGTGGCCATCGAAACCTTCGGCGTCTTTGTCGATCTGGACGACGGGCCCGACCACCCCGTCTTTCCTGGCGTCGGCTTCATCACCATGCCCGAGCTGTCCTGGCACCGCTTCGATGACCCGTCCGAGGTCGTCTCCGTGGGAGAGCACATCACCTGCGAATTCCTCGTCTTCGACACCCATAACGGCGAAGCCCGCCTATCGCTGCGTGCTACCCGGCCCGACCCGTTCCAGGAGTTCGCGCGCCGCGCCCATGCCGGGCAGATCCTGCACGGCACGGTCACCAAAGTGCTGCCCTTCGGTGTCTTCGTCCGCGTCGCAGACGGTATCGAAGGCCTGATCCATCTCAGCGAACTCACCGCCCCGACGGTGGAGGCATCAGGCGACGAGGTCAGCGTGATCATCATTGAGATCGATACGCTACGGCGTCGGCTCGCCCTGTCTCGCCGGTGATCCATGTGCCATGGGAGCGCCTCGGCGGGTCGGCGGGAGCACGTCGCATCAGTGCCTGTCAGCGCGCGGCCAGGTCCAGAGCGAGCGTCGTGCCGACCAAGGCGAGAAAGCCGATCGCCAACGCGAACTGCGCGGAGTAGTCGCGGGCCAGCAGATGGGTGTGAACGGCGCACACGAAGAACAGGACCAGGCCGACGGCGGCGGCCGTCCCGATCAAAGGAGCGCCGAGGAGCCCGGCCAGCAGGCCGAGCGCCCCCGCCGTCTTCAGCATGCCGATGGGGAAGACCATCCAGGACGTGGGCACGCCCGCCTTGGCCATGCCCGACAGAATGGGCCTGAAGTGAGCCAAGGCCGCGACGCCCGAGAAGCCGACGGCCAGGACGGCGATGCTGGCGACGATGGCATGCACGGTGCCCATCCGACGCTCCGTTTCGATGAGGGGAAAACGAACGTTTGCTCTCTTTAAGCATGGTCATGCACGGCCGATTCGTCAAGAACGAATGTTCGTTTTATTGTGAGCGCATGCCGAAGGTCAGTGATGAGCACCTCGAGATGCGCCGGGACCAGATCCTCGAAGCGGCTCGCGCCTGCTTCGCCCGCAAGGGCTTCCATCAGAGCTCCATGCAGGACGTGATCAAAGAGTCCGCGTTGTCGGCCGGGGCCATCTACCGTTACTTCAAGAGCAAGGACGACATCATCGCCGCGCTCGCCACCCGCACCTCGGGCTCGCTGGAGCGACTCTTGGAGCGGATCACCGCCCAGGACCCGCTCCCGCCGCTGGAGGAGGTCCTGGGGCAGTACGCCGAGGCGGTCATCGCCAACGCCGGGCCCGACGGGCCGATCCGCCTGGCGCCACACGCCTGGTCCGCGGCGCTCACGTCCCCGGAACTTCTCGATACGACCAAGCAGCCCACGGCCAGCCTGCGCGCCCACCTGGTGAAACTGGCCGAGCGCATGCAGCGGGAAGGCCGCCTGCCGGCCGACGCGGATCCACGGGCCGTCGGCGCGACGTTGCTGTGCTTCCTGCCCGGGTTCCTCATTCAGCACCTTCTCCTGGGCGACATCGACGCCCTGACTCTGCGCTCCGGCCTCCACGCACTCCTCGCACCCGGGACCTGACCCGAGCCGGCTCTGCCCCCGTGGGGTTGACGGGACAAATGAACGCTTTTTTAATTCGCTCAACGACGTGTCCCACCACAGACGGGAAACGAGAGCCCATGAAGGTACAGATCGACTCCGGACGATGCCATGGTCACGGGCGCTGCTACGACCTGGCGCCCGGGCTGTTCGGCGAGGACGACGAGGGCTACGGCACGGTGCTCGGCGGTGGCCCCGTACCGCCCGAGCAGGAGGAAGGGGCGCGCCTGGCCTCCTCCAACTGCCCGGAACGCGCGATCGAGGTGCTGGACGGAGCGCTGCGATGACGGCCGGCGAGCGCTTCGGCGAGGAACTGGAGGAACAGCGCAAGAGCCGCCCGATCGGCACCGTCACGGAGATCGTCACCGACCCGGTCTCGGACTGGGCGACCGACTTCTCCCATGTCGATCCCGTATGGGCGGCCGATCCTTATCCGATCCAGGACGACCTGCGGCAGCGCTGCCCGATCGCGCACACCGAGCGGTTCGGCGGGGTGTGGCTGCCCACCAAGTACGAGGACGTCGCCGCGGTCGCGTACGACACCGAGCGTTTCACCTCCCGGGCCATCATCGTGAGCAACGTGCGCCCGCCGAAGGAGCTGGCCCCGGTGGGGGCCGTGCCGCCGATCTCCTCCGATCCGCCCTTCCACCACGACGCCAGGAAGCTGCTGCTGCCGGCGTTCACCAAGTCGGCGGTGGCCAAGCGGGAGGAGGCGACCAGGGCGTTCTGCCACGCGCTGATCGACCGGATGGAGGGCCGGGAGGTCGTGGACGCCGCCCGCGAGTACGCCCAGCACATCCCGATGCGGGTGATCTCCGACATGCTCGGCTTCCCGCCGGAGGACGGCCCGCGCTTCGCCCGGTTCGTCGAGATCGCGCTGGAGAGCATCAACCGGCCGCAGGACGAGCGGCTGCAGGGCTTCGACCAGCTCACGGACTACCTGGTGGCGCAGATTCAGGATCACGTCGCCAACCCGCGTGACGACCTGACGACGTACCTCGTCAACGCCGAGCTCTACGGCCGCAAGCTGGACCCCCTGCACGTCGTCGGCACGATGACGCTGCTGCTCATCGCGGGGATCGACACGACGTGGAGCGCGATCGGCGCGTCCCTGTGGCACCTGGCCAAGACGCCGGCCGACCGTGAACGGCTGGTGGCGGAGCCGGGGCTGCTGCCGACCGCGATGGAGGAGTTCCTGCGCGCCTACGCACCGGTCACCATGGCCCGCCTGGTCAGGGAGGACATGAACTGGAACGGCGTGGACATGAAGGCCGAGGACTGGATCCTGCTCTCCTTCCCCGCCGCCAACCGCGACCCGGCCCAGTTCGAGCGGGCCGGCGAGGTGGTCATCGACCGCGAGGTGAACCGGCACGCCGCCTTCGGGCTGGGCATCCACCGCTGCGTGGGCTCCCACCTGGCCCGGATGGAGCTGCGGGTGGCGCTGGAGGTCTGGCTGGAACGCGTCCCGGTGTTCGAGCTGGCCGATCCGGGGTCGGTGACGTGGGCCGCCAGCCAGGTGCGCGGGCCTCGTGCGCTCCCCCTGCGCATCGGCTGATCCGGCGGGCATGGCCCACGCCCTGGACGGCGGGATGGAGTGAAACTAGAATCCGAATCTAGAATCTAGCTCCCATACTTGAGGTGGGCCATGCCACATCGGATCTATGTCGACGGCGAGTGGGTTCCGGCCGGCGGCGGCGCGGCGATACCGGTGGTGAACCCCGCCACCGAGGAGGTCTTCGAGGAGGTGCCGCGCGGCGACGCCAAGGACGTGGCCAGAGCCGTGGAGGCGGCGGCCGCCGCGCCGCCCGCGTGGTCGGCCCGGCCCGCCGCCGAGCGCGCGGCGCTGTGCGCGGCCGTGGCGGAGGCGTTGCGGGAACGCACGGACGAGCTGACCGAGATGATCGTGGACGAGCTGGGCATGCCGCTGCGGCTGACCCGGGCCATCCAGGTGGGCGCACCGGTCCGTACGTTCGCCTCCATGCCTGACATCACGGCCGGCCTGGCGTTCGAGGAGCGGCTCGGCGACTCGGTGGTCTACCGGGACCCGATCGGCGTGGTCGGCGCGATCACCCCGTGGAACTATCCGCTGCACCAGATCGCGGCCAAGGTCGCCCCGGCGCTCACCGCGGGCTGTACGGTGGTGCTCAAGCCGAGCGAGGTGACGCCGCTCAACGCGTTCGTGCTGGCCGACGTGATGCACGAGGCGGGCTTCCCGCCGGGCGTGTTCAACCTGGTCCCGGGCACCGGGCCGGAGGCCGGGGAGGCGCTGGCCGCGCACCCGCTGGTGGACATGATCTCCTTCACCGGCTCCACCAGGGCCGGGCGGCGGGTCGCCGAGCTGGCCGCCGCCGGGGTCAAGCGCACCGCGCTGGAGCTGGGCGGCAAGTCGCCGAACGTGCTGCTCGACGACCTCGGCGACGCCGCGTTCGAGGACGCGGTACGCAAGGGCGTCGGCGCCTGCTACCTCAACTCGGGCCAGACCTGCTCGGCGCTGACCCGGCTGCTGGTCCCGCGCGAGCGGCTGGCCCGGGCGGAGACGATCGCGGCCGAGGAGGCGCTGACGTACACGGTCGGCGATCCCCGCGACCCGGCCACGCGGCTCGGCCCGCTGGTGTCGGCGGTGCAGCGGGAGCGCGTCCGCGATCATCTGCGGGCGGCGGCCGAGGACGGCGCGACGATCCTGACCGGCGGGCCCGAGGCCCCCGACGGGCTGGAGCGCGGCTACTACGTGCGCCCGACCGTGCTGAGCGGGGTCACGCCCGAGTCGCGGATCGCCCAGGAGGAGATCTTCGGGCCGGTGCTGGTCGTGCTGCCCTACGACGGGGAGGACGACGCGGTGCGGATCGCCAACGGCACCGCGTACGGGCTGGCGGCCGGCGTGCGCTCCGCCGACCCCGGGCGCGCCCGCCGGGTGGCCAGGCGGCTGCGGGCCGGGCAGATCCGCGTCAACGACGGCGCGCACAACGGCCTGGCGCCCTTCGGCGGCTTCAAGCAGTCGGGGTACGGCCGCGAGTACGGCCGCTTCGGGCTGGAGGAGTTCCTCACCACCACGTCCGTGCAGCTCTGACCGCCGGGTGGTCAGCCCGGCCGGCATCGTCACCGCCCTCGGCGGCGGTTCGGCCGCCTGCGGAGCGCGCGATGACCGTTACACCTGACACGTCGCGGGAGGTGCGCCCTGGATGGGTGCGGGTCGACTGCCACGTGCACACCGTCGCGTCCGGCGACGCCGTCACCACACTCGGCGAGCTGGCAGAACGGGTCGCGGCCCACCGGATGGACGTCGTCTGCCTCACCGAGCACAACCTGCTGGCGGGGACGGCGGAGCGGCTGTCGAGGGAGATCGGGGCCCGGGTGGTGCCCGGCGAGGAGGTCCGCACCGGTTCGGGCGAGCTGATCGGGCTGTTCCTGACCGAGCGGGTCCCGTACGTGCTGGCGGCCCGCGAGGTGGTGCGGCGGATCCGCGGGCAGGGCGGGATCGTGTGCGCGCCGCACCCGTACGACCCGCTGCGCTCGGGCGTCGGGGCCGAGCTCGGCGCGATGTGCGCGGCCGGGCTGATCGACGCGGTGGAGGTGTTCAACGCCAAGGTCGCCGGCCAGGAGCACAACCGGGCCGCGCAGCGGACGGCGCTGGCGTACGGACTGCCCGGCACGGCGGGCTCGGACGCGCACGATCCGGACGGGATCGGGGCGGCGTACCTGGAGATGCCCGACTTCGACGGCCCCGGCTCCTTCCTGGACGCCCTGCGCGAGGCGGAGCGTTACGGCGAGTACCGCCCGCACGCGCCCCGCTACCCGCCCAGACCCCGGCCGGGAACGCTCTGATCGGGCTGCCGCACCCTCCCGGCCGCAGTGCCGAGAGCGTCGGTGAGGCCGGTGATGGCCGTGACCAGGTCGGCGCCCAGCCGCCGCCAGGCCGCGGCGGCCACCGCAGCGGGCGGCTGCTCCCGTGCCAGCTCCGTCTCCAGCTCGGCCGACATGTGCACGATGAGCTGCCGGGTCATGTCCTTCGACCGGCCGACGCCGGAGCCGTGGGCGTCGTGCAGGCGGCGCAGGGAGGCCGTGTTCAGGTGCGCCCGCACGGCGTACTCGCGCAGCGCCGGCTCGACCGTGACCTGCGCGAGGAAGCGGCCGTACCAGGAGGGCGTGCCCAGCTCGATGTGGTGCTCGATGCGCGGCAGCACGATGTGACGGACCCGGTCGCGTGGCCCGGGCTCACCCTGGCGGGCCGCCAGGGCGAGCCGGTGCCGTTCGATCGCCTCGGCGTGCTCGGCCAGGATCGCCTTGATCAGGTCGTCGCGGCCGGAGAAGTGGTACTGCACCGCCGACTTGTTGCGCTGCCCCGCCGCCTCCCCGATCTGCCGCAGGGACACCTCGGCCAGGCCGTGGGTGGCGTACAGGCGCTCGGCCGTACGCATGATCAGGGTCCTGGCCAGGACGGCACGAGCCGACGCCGGGGCGGTTGTCACCAGGTGACCCAGACGTCCTCGAGCCCGCCGGACAGCAGTCCCTTGCGCAGCCGCAGGCCGTCCACGCCGTCGCGCAGCCGCAGCGTCGGCAGCCTGCGGACGAGCGTGCCGAGCACCACCTGCAGCTCCAGCCGGGCCAGCGGCTGGCCGAGGCAGTAGTGGGAGCCCGCGCCGAAGCTCAGGTGCTGGGCGGCGTTGGCGCGGCGCGGGTCGAACCGCTCGGGCTCGTCGAACCTGCGCGGGTCACGGTTGGCGGCGGGCCGGCACGGGATGACGGTCGCTCCGGCCGGCACCACGGATCCGTCCAGGTCGGCGTCCTCGGTGGCGACGCGGGGGAAGCCGATGACGCTGAGCGTGGTGTCGAGCCGCAGGACCTCCTCCACGGTGCCCTGGATCAGCTCCGGGTCGTCGATGACCGCCTGGTAGCGCTCGCGCTCCGACAGGAGCATGGCCGCCATGATGGCGATCATGTTGGAGGTGGTCTCGTGGCCGGCCAGCAGCAGCGCGCGTACGGTGGCGATGAGCTCCTGGTGGCTGAGCCGCCCGTCCTCGCTGTCGGAGATCTGCGTGAGCTCGCTGAGCAGGTCGTCGCCCGGGTCGGCGCGCCTTTCGTCGACGAGGTCGGAGACGTAGGCGTCGAAGTCCCGGTACGCCTCCTCCACCTCCGCCTGGCTGTAGCGGGTCAGCGTGAGCATGACCTGCGACCAGTGGGCGAACTTGTCCTGGTCCTTGCTCGGCGCGCCGACGAGCGCGCAGATGACCCGTACCGGCAGGGGCAGCCCGAGCCCGGCCGACAGGTTGGCCGGGGAGCCCCACTTGACCATCTCGTCCACGAGTTCGTCGGCCATGGCCTGCACGCGGGGCCGCCACGCCTCCATCCGCTTGATGGTGAAGGAGCGGCTCAGCAGCCGCCGCCAGCGCATGTGCCCCTCCCCCTCCCTCAGGTCCGTGCCCTCACTGGCGCGCGCGAAGATGCCGCCGTCCTTCGTGGTGGACACGCGCGCCGCGTCGCCGCCGCCCCGGCGGAAGCGCGAGTCGGTGAGCACGGTGCGCACGTCGTCGTAGCGGGTGAGCAGGTGGGCGGTGTCGCCGCTGGGCAGGCGCACGTGCGACACCGGGCAGCCGGCCTGCAGCTCGGCCCACTCCTGCGGCGGCTCCAGCGTGGCGGATCGGTCGAACGGGTAGTTCGGCAGGCTGTCGCTCATCGGCCCTCCATCGTTGACATGTCGATCAACTTTAAGGCGCTCGCCTTAGTTAAACCAGAGCCCCGGAGGATTCGGGCATCCGGCGACGGGCGGGGTACGAGTCCCCCGATGTGTGCATGAAACACTCGATGTGTAGAGTGCACACCGCTCTCACGTCGATCACAGAAGGGGGAATCGCGTGGTCGAGCCCGGTTCCGGGGGCCGCCCCCATGGCATCGTCACCGTGATGGCGGTGGCCGGCATCGTCGCCTCTCTCACCCAGACCCTGGTCGTGCCGCTGATCGGCGAGCTGCCGGTGCTGCTCGGCACCTCGGCGTCGAACGCCTCCTGGGTGGTCACGGCCACACTGCTGGCCGGAGCGGTCACGACGCCGGTGATGGGGCGGCTGGGCGACCTGTACGGCAAGCGCCGGATGATGCTCGTCTGCACGGTCCCGCTCGTCCTCGGCTGCGTCGTCTGCGCGCTCGCCGGCTCCCTCGCCCCGATGGTCATCGGCCGCGGGCTGCAGGGCATGGGCATGGGGGTGATCCCGCTGGGCATCAGCGCGCTGCGCGACGTGCTGCCGCCCGACCGGCTGGGCCCGGCCATCGCGCTCATGAGCTCGTCCATGGGCATCGGCGGCGCGCTCGGCCTGCCGGTGGCCGCCGGGGTCGCCGAGTACGCGAGCTGGCGGGCGCTGTTCTGGGCCGCGGCCGTGCTGAGCCTGGCGGTCGGCGTCCTCATCCGGGTGCTGGTGCCGCCCACGCCCGCCGCGGCACGGGGCCGCATCGACCTGGTGGGCGCGCTGGGACTCGGCGCGGGCCTGGTCTGCCTGCTGCTCGGCGTCTCGAAGGGCGCCGACTGGGGCTGGGCCAGCGGCACCACGCTCGGGCTGCTGGCCGCGGCGGCGGTCATCCTGCCGGTGTGGGGCTGGTGGGAGCTGCGCGCCCGCGACCCCCTGGTCGACCTGCGGGTCACCGCCCGGCCTCAGGTGCTGCTGACCAACGTGGCCTCGATCGTGGTCGGCTTCTCGATGTTCGCCCAGTCGCTCATCGTGATCCAGATCCTGCAGCTGCCCGAGGCCACCGGCTACGGCCTGGGCCAGTCGATGCTGGCCGCCGGTCTGTGGATGGCGCCGTCGGGGCTGATGATGATGGTCATCTCACCGGTCGGCGCCCGCCTGTCGGCCGCCCGGGGCCCCAAGGTGACGCTGATCGTCGGCAGCCTGGTCATGGCCCTCGGGTACGGCTCCTCCATGCTCCTGCTCGGCAGCCCGTTCGGACTGCTGATCGTCACCTGCCTGTGCGCCGTCGGCATCGGGTTCGCCTACGGCTCGATGCCCGCCCTCATCATGGGCGCGGTGCCCCGCTCGGAGACCGGCGCCGCCAACAGCTTCAACACCCTCATGCGCTCGATCGGCACCACGGTGTCGGCGGCGGTGGTCGGGGTGGTCCTGTCGCAACTGACCATCGACTTCGGCGGCCGGGCGCTGCCGTCGGAGGCGGGGTTTCGAACCGGCATGCTGATCGGGTGCGGGGCCGCGCTGGCCGCCGCGGCGATCACCCTGGCGCTGCCGGGGAGGCGCGATCCCGAGCCGGTGGCCGTGCCCGCCGCCGCCGTCGAGCAGCACTGACCGCGCGCGGCCACCCCGAGCGCGCGGGCACCATCATGCCGCCTTGACCTGCGCGGACGGCGGCCCGACGCGGTCAAGATTCCTTGAACGTCACGACGCGGGGTGGTTCGTGGCGCCGCCGCCTCCCCTGGCTTAGCGTGCCGCTGCAGATCTCTTCTGCGGTTGTACCAAAGGGGGTAATTCATGCTGCGTCATTCCCTGGCCGGCGGTCTCGTCCTGGCCGCCGCCAGCTGTTTCCTGGCCGCCGGATCCGTCGCGCACGCCGACATCTACGCGCCGTACGCGAGGGCCGGCGCGATCGTCGACGCCGACGGGGGACTGAACAACTACAAGAACGTCATCTCCTCCGAGCGGGTCGACACCGGCCGCTACTGCGTGGAGTTCTCCCACAAGGTGGACGTCACCGGCGCCCTGATCCAGATCACCCCGCGCGACCCACGGCGCCTGCCGCACATCGCCTACCGGAACCCGTCCTCGACGTGCGAGGGGCACAACACGCTCGCCATCCACGTCTACAACACCAGCACGGGGCACCTGGCGGACGGCGGCTTCGACGTCACCATCTCCTGACCGGGACAGAAAGGCACAAAGACATGAACACCATCAAGCGCCTGGCCGCGACGGCTCTCACCGCCGCCGCGGTCCTCGTCCCGGTCGCTCCCGCCCTGGCCGACACGCCGTACGCGCAGGCGTCGATCGTGATCGGCAAGGACGGCTCGCCGGTGGGCGACAGCAAGAACGTCGTGCACGCCTGGCAGGTGCGCGAGGGGCTCTACTGCATCATCCTCAGCCATGAGGTCGACCTGGGCGGCCCGGTGGCGGTGCACGCCACGTCGGTGGGCCTGTGGGGCGATCCGCGCTGGCTGAGCGTGACCGTGAAGTCCCCGTGGTGCCACGCGGGCCACCACGGCGTCTCCGTGCGCAGCACCGACACCGAGGGTCACCCGAGCGACGCCTCGTTCGTCCTGACCGTCTCCTGACGGCCCCGAACGGGGGCCCGCCACCATCGTGGCGGGCCCCCGCCGGTTTCTCGGGACTGCCGGTTTCTCGGGACTTTCGTCCCTACGATCGCGGCCACGCCCGCTGTAGCGTCGGAGGCATGATTCGGGTGTTCCTGCTGGACGACCATGAGGTCGTCCGGCGTGGCGTGGCGGCGTTGCTGGAGTCCGAGGACGACATCGAGGTGATCGGCGAGGCGGGCACGGCCGAGTCGGCCGTCGCGCGCATTCCCGCGCTCGTGCCGGACGTGGCGGTGCTGGACGTACGGCTGCCGGACGGCAACGGGGTGGACGTCTGCCGCGAGGTGCGATCGCGGGTGCCGGGGCTGGCGTGCCTGATGCTGACCTCGTTCGCCGACGACGACGCCCTGTTCGACGCGGTCATGG
>NZ_BAAAMU010000156.1:0-23519 GCF_039529435.1 Nonomuraea maheshkhaliensis | reverse complement strand
GCCCTGGCGGTCGGGGCCCCGACCGCCAGGGCCGGCGACGCGACCGAGGCCCCGACCAGAGACGCGACCGGGGGCGCGACCGTCGTGGTGTTCACCCACGGCGGCCCGATCCGGGTGGGCGCCGCCGCCGCGCTGCGCCTGCCGGTGCCCGGCCATCTCAGCTTCGCCCCGCCGGTGAACACCTCGCTGACCGTCATCGGCTACGCGGGCGAGCGGCAGGACCACGCGGTGGTCGAGTACAACGCGCCGACCACCTGGGCCGCGCAGGCCGCGCGGGCCGACTGAATCGGAAGGACCAGCATGCTGACCGGATCGTTCACCTTCGTCGCCATGACCTACAACCTGTGGGGCGACTGGCACCTGGAGCAGCGCGAACCGGCGATCCGCGACCTGTTCACCACCCGGCCGCCCGACCTCCTCGCCACCCAGGAGCTCCGCCCGCGCTCACGCGCCGTGGTCGACGAGGCCATGCCGGGACACGCCCGGGTGCACGACGACTTCCCCGGCTGGGGCACGCAGAGCAACCTGTGGTGGCGGCGGGAGCTGTTCGACCTGGTGGAGTACGGGACGCGGGACGTCGGCATCCTCGCCGCCGACGCCAGGCTGTTCTGGGTCCGGCTGCGCCCCCGGGCCGAGGGAGCCAGGCCGCTGGTGTTCGCCACCGCGCACCTGACCTGGCCGGGCCACGAGCGGGAGCGGGAGGACCGCCGCAACCTGCGCACCGGGCAGGCGGAGCGGGTGGCCGCCGCCCTGGACGAGATCGCCGGCGATGGGGTCTGCCTGTTCACCGTGGACATCAACGACATCGGCCAGCCGCTGTGGGTGCTCGGCAACAGCGGCTTCCTCGACTCGTTCACCGCCCTGGGACGCACGTCGCCGATCACCCACCCGGTGTCGCCGCTGCCGTTCGTCACCGAGCGCGGAACGCGCCTGTCGCCGCTGGGGTCGCCGTCCAAGGCCATCGACTGGATCTTCGCCAAGGGCCCGATCGCCACCCGGGCCAGCGAGGTCGTCGACTTCTTCTCCGCAGGCACCGCCCCGTCGGACCACAAGCCCGTCGCCGCGACCTTCACCCTGCCGTCCGTGACGGCGTAGAACCAAGCAAGGAGACAGGCAATGATCGCACGTTCCCGGGCCAAGGGCGGCCTCGTCGCGATGGCCCTCGTGCTCGGCCTCGCGGCCTGCGGCGGCTCCGGCGGCGCCGGCGACGCCACCGGCGGCGAGCAGGTGCTGCGGTACGCGCCGCAGCTGTTCCCCGTGTCGCTCGACGTCCAGCAGTTCCCCGCGGAAGAGGCCGTTCAGACCACCGTCCAGCAGGGGCTGGAGACGCTCACGGTGATGAAGGACGGTCAGCCGGCGCCGAAGCTGGCCACGTCGTGGGAGAGCCCCGACGACAAGACGTGGGTGTTCCACCTGCGCGACGGGGTGACCTTCAGCGACGGGACCCCGTTCACCGGCGAGGACGTCAAGGCGTCCGTGGAGCGCCTGATCAGCCTCAAGGGGTCGCTGGCCCCGCTGCTCGCCTCCATCACCGGCGTCGAGGCCACCGACGACCGCACGGTGACGTTCCGCACCTCGGCGCCACTCGGCACCCTGCCCAGCACCCTGTCCCTGGTCTTCATCGGCCAGGGCGACAAGGTCGCGAACGACGCGTACTGGCAGAAGCCGATCGGCACTGGGCCGTTCAAGTTCGACGCGTTCAGCCCCGACGACAAGGTGGAGCTCAGCCGCAACGACACCTACTGGGGCGCCAAGGCCAAGGTGGCCAAGCTGGAGATCCTCAACATGCCGGAGGTATCGGCCCGGATCACCGCGCTGAACAACGACGAGGTGGACGTGCTCGCCTCGATCCCGCCGGACCAGGTGGCCGAGGTGTCCGACGTGGACGGCATCACGTACGGGACCGGACCGAGCTTCAACTACTACTTCATCTGGTTCAACCAGAACAACAAGCCGTTCGACGACGTCAAGGTCCGTCGGGCCATGCTGCACGCGATCGACATCAAGGGCGTCGTCGCCAGCCTGTTCGGCGACCTCGGCACGGTGGCCCAGTCGCCGATCACGCAGGCGGTCTTCGGATCGACCAAGCTGGAGCCGTACGCCTACGACCCGGAGCTGGCCAAGAAGCTGCTCGCCGAGGCCGGGCATCCCGACGGGATCAGCACCACGATCCAGTGGCCGCTGGCGGGCGGGCCGAACATCCGGGCCATGGCGCAGGCGTTCATCTCGTCCTGGGAGAAGGTCGGCATCAAGGTGCAGCCGCTGGAGAAGGAGCGGGCGACCTGGCTCAAGGACTTCGGCGCGCTCAACTGGGACATGAACCTGCAGACCAACACCACCGGCACCGGCGACGCCGACTTCACCCTGAACCGGCTCTACACCTGTGACGCCAAGCGGATGGGTTACTGCGACAAGGAGCTGGACTCGATCCTGGCCAAGGCGCGCGCTTCACTGGATCAGGACGAGCGCAAGACCCTGTACGCCCAAGCCAGCAAGATCATCTGGGATGAGGCCGTGGGCATCTTCCCGGTGGACCTGAAGAACAACTACGCCGTCCGCGACAACGTCAAGGGGCTGGAGATGCCGGTCAGCGGGCGTCCGGACTTCTCGCTGGTGTCCGTCGAATAGCACCTGAGCCCTCCGCCCGCCCTCGCCCTCTCCCTCGACACAGCACCCTCAGCACCGCGCAAGGAAACCCCCATGCCTCGAATCCGCCCCGCCGTCCTGGCCGGGCTCGCCGCCCTGACCGCCCTGGCCGCCCTGTCCGTACAGGCGATCGATGTTCCCGCCGCGCAGGCCGCCCTGCCCGAGCCCGCCCGCAGCGCCTGCCGTAACGCCGCCGAGGTGCCGGTCACGACCGGCGCCGCCTTCAACGACCCCGTCGCCGGCGCCCCGACCGCCGTCGTGGAACGGATCTGCTCGCTGATCAAGCAGGCCCCGGCCGGGTCGTCGATCGAGATCGCCGAGTTCGTCATCTCGGGCGACGCCGGCGCCGACTACGTGGCGGTGCTGCTCGACGCGTACCGGCGCGGCGTGCAGGTGCGCATGGTCATCGACGGCTACCAGATCGACAACCCCGCCGCCGAGCAGTTGATCGCCACCCTCGGCACCGACAGGTCGGCCGCCTCGTGGGTGCACGTCTGCGGCCACATGAGCCCGGAGGGCAACACCACCTCCTGCCAGGGCACCAAGGGCATGCACAACAAGTTCTCGCTCTTCTCGCGGACCGGCGGCCGGCGCGACGTGGTCGTCCAGGCTTCGAACAACCTCACCGACGTCAACTCCACCAGCTACTGGAATAACCTGGTCGTGCTGCCGGGCAACCGCAGGCTCTTCCAGGGGTACGGGAAGTACTTCGACGACCTCGCCGCCGAGGTGCAGAACCCCGACTACGACACCACCGTCAGCGCCGCCGGGCCTGGCGGCCGGATCACCGCCCAGTTCTACCCGGTCGCGGACCGCGACCCGATCGAGCAGCGGCTCGGCCAGGTCCGCTGCGCGCCAGGGAACGGCACCCGGGTCGAGATCGGCCAGTCCGAGTGGGACGACACCCGGCTCGCGATCGTCGACCGGCTCGCTGCGCTCGTGACAGCGGGCTGCCAGGTGCGCGTGGTGCACGGCCTGGCCGACGACGCCGTCAGCGCCGCACTGGACGCCGCCGGCGTGGGGCGGCGGGTGCTCGACGGCTCGACCTCCGCCGGACGCATCCACTCCAAGTACATCGTGGTCACCGACCGGGCGCCGGGGCGGAGCTGGGTGATGACCGGCAGCCACAACTTCAACGCCACCTCGCTGCGACGCAACGACGAGGCGATGGTCGAACTGTCCGAACACTCCGTCGTCCGGGCGTACGCCGCCAACTTCGCCCGGGTGTGGGAGGTCGGCGCGGTGCCCCAGGCCGGGTGACAGGAGGACGAGGAACGGCGCCGGGCACCCGCCCGGCGCCGTTTTGCTGTGCGACCACCCCTGGCTTGCCTACACCATAGCCAGCAAGCTAACTTGTGTTGATGTAAGCCAGGCGGCCCGCCTCCGAATGTCCCGAGGGAACGGCGCCTGAGACAAGTTCGGGAGGTCAGTCATGTCCCTCGGTTACGACGTGTTCATCGCCGAGCCCATAGCCCTCGACGTGCGCGAACGGGTGCCCAACGGCGATCGGCGGAGGTTCTCTCCCCTGTCGGTCACGCTGATCCACGGCGACCACGACGCCGTGCTCGTCGATCCGCCCCTGACCAGGGACCAGGCGGAAGACGTCGCGAAGTGGGTCGGGGCGAGCGGCAGGAACCTCACCCACATCTTCGCCACCCACGGCCACGGCGATCACTGGTTCACGGCGGACCTGCTCGCCGAGCGCTTCGGCGCCCAGGTGGTCGCCTCGGCCGGCACCATCGAGCAGATGCGGCACAACGTCGCCATCCGCCCGCGGTTCTGGGACGCGTTGCTGCCCGGCCAGATCCCCGACTCGCCCGTCACCGCGACCGTCCCGGACGGGAACCGCCTCGACCTCGAAGGCCACGAACTCCTCATCGTCGAGGTCGGCCACAGCGACACCGACGAGACGAGTGTCCTGCACGTGCCCGATCTCGACCTGGTCGTGGCGGGGGACGTCGTCTACAACGGCGTGCACCAGTTCCTCGTCGAGTCCAAGGACGGCGGCATCGACGCCTGGCGCAAGGCCATCGACGTCGTCGAGAGCCTGCGGCCCCGCTACGTCGTGGCCGGCCACAAGAACAAGGATCTCGACGACGACGCGACGCGGGCCATCGCCCAGACCCGCCTTTATCTCGACACGGTGGACGAACTGCTCGCCGAGCACGACACCGCCCGCGACTTCTTCGACGCCATGCTCGAACGGTTCCCCGCGCTGCTCAACCCCGGCGCCCTCTGGAACGGCGCGCTCGCACTCCGCCCGGTCTCGCACGGTTAAGGACTCGATCATGACCACTTCGTACGCGGCCGACCAGGCCGAGACGCGCTACCTCACCACCGCCACCGCCACCTACGGCTACCGCCGCCTCGGCCCCACCGGAGGCGTGCCGCTCGTCATGGTGCTGCGCTTCCGCGGCACCATCGACTACTGGGACCCGGCGCTGCTGGACGTCCTGGCCGCCGAGCGCGACGTGATCGTCTTCGACAACCGCGGCCTCGGCCACTCCACGGGCGAGCCGGCCGACTCCGTCGAAGGTCTGGCCGAAGGCGTCATCGACTTCCTCGACGGGCTCGGCCTGCGCGAGGCCGATCTGCTGGGCTGGTCCCTGGGCGGCTACGTCTCGCAGGGCGTCACCCTTCGCCGGCCCGGCCTCGTCCGGCGCCTGGTCATCGCGGGCAGCGGGCCGGGCGGCGCGATCCCCGGCATGCCGCGGATGAGCGAGCGGACGTGGCTGACCGCGACCAAGCCGGAGAACGTGGACGACGACTTCCTCTACCTCTTCTTCCCCGAGAACGAGGCGGGCCGGGCGGCGGGCCTGCGGTCGCTGCGCCGCCTCGACACCCGGCTGAGCGAGACCAAGGCGGGCGTCAGCCCGGCGGCGCTCGCCGCGCAGATGCGGGCCGCCGCCACCTTCGGCGGGTACTGGGACCGGATCGAGGAGCTGACCCTGCCGATCCTGGTGGCCAACGGCGCGCACGACGTCATGATCGACGCCTGGGGCAGCTGGGTGATGTCGCAGAAGCTGCCCAACTCCAAGCTGGTGATCTACGGCGACGCGGGTCACGGCTTCCTCTTCCAGCACCCCGAGGACTTCGGCCGGGAAGTCCTGGCCTTCCTGCGCTGACCGCCGCGGAAAGGGAGCGACATGCGCGCCTTATCGCGCAAAATCAGCAGTTTTCTGGCCTTCACCACCCTGCGGGCGACGTTCGCGGTCCTGGAGCGGGTGGCGCCGGGGCCCGGCTCGGCGCTGGCCGAGCGGCTGTGGTGCACCGTACCGCGCCGCACGGTCAGACCGGTGAACGTCCTGCCCGGCAGACGGATCACCGTCTCCGTCAACCGCCGGGCCGTGGCCGCCGAGATCTGGGCGACGGGCCGGCCGTCTACCTGATGCACGGGTGGGGCGGCGCGCGTGGCCGGTTCGAGACGTTCATCCCTCCGCTCATGAAGGCCGGCTACCGCGTCGTGGCGCTCGACGCGCCCAGCTGCCCCCGCTCCTGGTCGTGCACGACCGGGACGACCAGGTCGTGGACCTGACCGGCGCGGAGGCGATCACGAAGGCGTGGCCGCGAGCCGAGCTGCTGCGCACCGAGGGGCTTGGCCACCAGCGGATCCTCCGCGATCCGGAGGTCGTGCGGCAGGTCGTCCGCTTCCTCGCCGGCCCGCCGAGATAGTTGCGGCCGGGCGCAACTGAGAGGGTAACCTGCTCGGATGACGACCCCGGTGACCGGCCTGGACCGCGAAGAGGAGATCCTCTGGCGCTCCCTCATCGAAGTGCTCGTACGGCTCCCGCGCCTGCTCGACGAGCAGTTCACCCGGGAGGCCCAGGTGGGGATGACCGAGTACTCGGTCCTCGTCGCGCTGTCCGAGGCGCCGGACGGCGAGCTGCGCATGGGGGAGCTCGCCCAGGCGACCGCGCTGTCCCGCAGCCGGATCAGCCGAGTCGTCGACGACCTGGTCCGCCGCTCGCTGGTGACGCGGCGCAAGTCCGAGCAGGACGCGCGCAGTTCGCTCGCGGCCATCGCGCCGGCCGGCGCGGCCGTGCTGGCGGCGGCCTATCCGGGGCACCTGGCCCGGGTGCGTTCGCTGGTCTTCGACCATGTCACGAGGAGTGAGATGCGGACGATGACGGAGGCGCTCTCCCGGGTCCTGGTGGCACTCCGCGAGGCCGCGGGCGACGACTGACCGACCCGAGCCTGCTTCCGGCGGAGGGATGCTTGTCGACATATAGTTGCTTGCCCCCGCAACTAATCTGGCGCATACTGGCGATCGTGACACCGGCTTCTCCTTGAGAAGGCCGCGCACGAGCGACCTCCGCCCGACAATCCCGACTCCAGCCCTGCCCATACGCGGGCCGAAATCATTTCACTAAGCAACTACTTGGAGAGCATCATGACCTCCTCCCCCGCCTCCTCGGATAGGCGCGCCTTCCTGCGGCGGGCCTCTGTAGCGGCCGCCGTCCCCGCCGCGACCGGCCTCCTCGGCCTCGGCCTGCCCCGTACCGCGTCCGCGTCGTCCGCCTCGTCCGCCTCGTCCGCCGCGTCGTCCGCCTCGGCCGCGGCGGTCGAGCTGCCGGACTACGCGCCCGTGCCGGCCGGCGCCCTGGGCCCGGCCGTCAACGAGTCCGGATATTTCGTGGAACGCGTGCGCGGGAACCTGTACTGGGTCACCGACGGCTTCTACCAGGCCATGTTCCTGACCACCACGGAAGGTGTCGTGGTCGTGGACGCGCCGCCCACCATCGGCAAGAACCTGCTGCGCGCGATCGAGGAGGTCACCAAGGCCCGCCACCGGCCCAGCCGCGTGACGCACCTGGTCTACTCGCACTCGCACGCCGACCACATCGGCGCCGCCTCGATCTTCGGCAGCGGCGTCACCCGCGTCGCGCACTCGGAGACCAAGCGCCTGCTCAAGACCGCCAGGGACGCCGACCGCCCGCTCCCGTCCGTCACGTTCGACGACCGCCACGAGCTGCGGGTGGGCGGCGAGCGGCTGGTGCTCACCCACCACGGCCCGAACCACAGCCCCGACAACATCTTCATCCACGTGCCGTCCGCGGCGACGCTGATGGTGGTGGACGTGATCTTCCCCGGCTGGGTGCCGTTCAAGAACCTCGCCGAGTCGCAGGACATCCCGGCGTGGATCGCCGCCCATGACACCGTGCTGGCGAGCCCATGGAGCACGCTGGTCGGCGGGCACCTCGGCCGCCTCGGCACCCGCTCCGACGTGACCCTGCAACGCGACTACGTGCGGGACCTGTCCAGCAGCACCCGAGCGACCATCGGCAAGCTGGATCCCACGCCGTTCTTCGCCAAGTACGGCCCCACCGGCAACGCCTGGGCCGTCTTCAAGTCGTATCTCGACGCCGCCGCCGCGCAGGCCGCAGCCCCGGTCGTCGCGAAGTACAGCGGGCTGCTCGCCGGCGCGGACGTCTTCACCACCTCCAACGCGGCGGCCCTGGTCAACTCCGCCCGCATCGACCAGGGCGTCCTCGGCGCCTTCGGCATCCACCCGTAAGGGCAGACTAGCCTCTACGCAAGCCAGCTCGGTAGGATGAGGGGCATGGGGAGTGTGCTGGAGAATCGGGACGCGTGGTCGATGGAGAACTGCTCGATCGCGCGGGCGTTCGAGGTGATCGGTTCGCGTTCCGCGGTGCTGGTGCTGCGGGAGGCGTTCTTCGGCGCCCGGCGGTTCGACGACTTCGTCCGCCGGGTGGAGGTCGGCGAGCCCGCGGTGTCGGCGCGGCTGAAGGAGCTGACGGCGCTGGGGCTGCTGGAACGGGTGCCGTATCGCGAACCCGGCCAGCGGACCCGCTACGAGTACCAGCTGACCGGCAAGGGCCGGGCGCTGTTCCCCGTGATCGCGGCGCTGCGCGAATGGGGCGACGCGTGGGCGGCCGACGCCGCGGGGCCGCCACTGCGCTCGGTGCATCGGGGATGCGGGGCCGACGTGGGGGTCCGGCTGGTGTGCGCGGAGGGTCATGAGGTGACGCTGGAGGAGATGGAGGTCCGGGCGGGCCCGGGCCTGATCACCTCCTGACGGCTCGGACCGGACGCTCCAGGCGCCGGCGCCCCTTCTTGAGCGAGGGGGCGCTCGGCGAGGGCCCTGCCCGGCTGCCGTGCCTAGTGATCGGGCGCCAGCGCGCGGCGCATGCCGGCCAGGCCGTACTCGAAGGCCTGGTCGACATCGCCCCCGAGCTTGAAGGCGCCGAGGAGCTCCATCTCGATGAAGCCGGTGATCCACGCCGTCAGCAGGCGGGCGGCTTCGAGCGCGTGCCGTTCGCCCACGGTCTCCCTGGAGACGCGCAGCACCGGATCGGCCACGCGGGCGCGGATCTCGGGCGCCACGTCCGCGGTGAGCATCAGCCGGAACCCGGCCGGCCATTCCTGGGCGAACCGGCGGTAGCAGCGCCCCAGCGCGTCCATCGACCCGTCGGTGGCCTCCAACTGGGCGATCAGGTCCTCGATGGTGGCCTCGGCGACGGCGGTCAGCAGGGCCGCGTGGTTGGCGACGTGCTTGTAGAGGGACGGGGCGCGCACTCCGACCTTCGCGGCGACGTTCTGCATCGTCAGCTTCTGACCGCCGCCCTGCTCCAGCAGGTCGCGTCCGGCGGCGACGATCCGGTCGAGCGAGGTCTTCACTGGGGTCGGCACCGTTGATCCTCCCGAGGGGAAAGCTATTGACGTTAGCCATCATAGCTAATTATCGTAGCTATCAACAGCCCTGCCCACCTTCGGGAAGAAGACCATGAAACTCGCGCCCAACCTGCACCGCCTCGGCAACGATCTGGTGGCCTGCTACCTCGTCGACACCCCCGACGGCATCACGCTCATCGACGCCGGCCTGCCCGGCCACTGGCGGGACCTGCAGCACGAACTCCGCTCCCTGGGCAAATCGGTCGAGGACATCCGCGGGCTCGTGCTGACCCACGGCGACTCCGACCACATCGGCTTCGCCGAACGCCTGCGGCGCGATCACGGCGTGCCGGTGTTCGTGCACGCCGCCGACGCCGTCCGCACCCGTACGGGAGAGAAGCCCAAGACCCCTCTCGGTACCGTGCGCGTCGGCCCGATGCTCGGCTTCTTCGGCTACTCCGTCAGCAAGAACGGCCTGCGCACCCACTACGTCAAGGAGGTCGTCGAGATCGGCGACGGCGACGTCCTCGACCTGCCGGGCAACCCGGTGATCATCGGCATGCCGGGGCACTCGCCGGGAAGCGTGGCGGTGCACGTGCCGGTGGCCGACGCGGTCTTCGTCGGCGACGCGCTGACCACGCGGCACGTACTCACCGGGCGCGTGGGCCCGCAGCCTGCCCCCTTCACCGACGACCCGGCGGAAGCGCTCGCCTCCCTCGACCGGATCGCCGGGCTGAAGGCGTCCTGGGTGCTTCCCGGCCACGGCGCTCCCTGGCGCGTCTCACCCGCCGAGGTGGGCGAGACGATCAGGAAGGCTTGAACCGCCCACCGCGGAGGGCGTCACAGCCAGGTGCGGAGGGCGTCGATGTCGACCAGCGGCAGGCCCCAGCGCAGGGCGGACGCCTCCAGATCGGCCGCGCCGGCCATGACGCCGTCGCGGCGCATCACCTCGCAGCACACGCCCACCGGCGGCAGGCCCGCGGCCAGGCACAGGGCGACCGTCGCCTCCGTGTGCCCGCCGCGTTCACTCAGCAGACCCGGCCTGGCGGCGACCGGGACGACATGGCCGGGCCCGACGAAGTCGGACGGCCTGGCCTCGGGATGGGCGAGCCGCCGTACGGTCGCCGCACGCTCCGCGGCGCTGACCCCGGTGCCGGTGCCGGCGGCCAGATCCACCGGCGTACGGAAGGCCGTCCCGTGGTGGTCCCCCTCGCCGGGCGGCGCCAGGATCTCCAGCCGGTCCAGGACCTCGGGCGCGCACGGGACGCACGGGTAGCCGCACACCTCGGTCAGCAGGAACGTGAAGGCGGCCGGGCGCAGGTTCTCGCCGGCGAAGATGACGTCGCCCTCGACCTCGCGATCGGGGTCCCACACCATGACCGCGCCGCCGGCGGCGATCTGCTGAACCGCCTTCTCCACCCCGACCCGGCCGGACAGGTGCCCGGCCCAGCCGAGCGCCGCGACCGCGCGGGCGACGTTCGCGCCGGCGGAGGCGGGCCCGGCCTCGGCCAGGCGGCTCACCAGGTCTGATTCGAGGTTGACCCGGTCGCCCTCGGCCAGCCCGGCCAGGGTCGTCCCGGCCAGCGTGGCCGGGATCAGCGCCACCGAGAACCGGTCCTTGACGATCTCGGCCACCGTCAGGCTCACGCCCTCGACCGCGACCGACCCCTTGGCCGCGATCCTGCTCAGGAACCGGTCCGGCGGGCGGATCCACAGCCGCCGCCCGCTGCCGGGTTCGTCGTCCACGCGCACGACCTTGCCGACGCCGTCGACGTGACCCTGCACCAGATGCCCGTCCAGCGGGTCGCCGACGATCAGCGGCGTCTCCAGGTTCACCCGCCGGCCGGGCGCCGGGGGTTCGTCGAACGTGGTCCGGCGCCGGGTCTCGGCGCTGATCGAGGTACGGATGAGGTCGTGCTCCACGCTCTCCGCGGTCACGCAGACCCCGGCGACGTTGAGCGAGCCGCCGGGGACCAGCCGCCCCGCGGACTTGGTCGCCCGGATGCCGAGGCTGCTCGCGTCGGCGTACTCGATCACGCCGATCTCGTGGATTCGTCCGGTGAACATGCCCATTCCCTTCGTGCCGGCGTCGGCCGCGTCCGTCGCGGCCGGTGGCGTCAGGGACCGTCATGGGGTCCGAGAGGGGGCGGGGTGTCACCGCGTGGCTCCGGAATCGCACCGGATCGTTCCTCCCTTGGGGAGAAACCGGGGGCTGTCACCGCCGCACCTGGAATTGCACCGCTTTCCACGATAACCGGCGCGATCTCCGATGGGAACAGCGGTCCGGCCGCTCCCAGGTGTTCTACTCCTTGATCACGTCGTCGCGTGGGCCGGCGTAGACGGGGTTCCTGGTGAGGCGCTTGTCGGTGACGAGCAGCCGGACCTGCCCCGGCCGGCGGACGGACTCCTCCGCCTCCCAGACGATCCAGTGGTCGCCGACGGGCTTGGTCCGCGTTCCGAGGATGCCGTAGCCGCCGGGATTGCCCGGTGGGATGGCCATGATCGCGTACGTGACCTTCAGCCCGCGTCTCTTGAGCTCGGGCAGGACCTCCCCGACGGTCTTCTCGTCCACCCGGAAGCCGGCCAGCGAGCGCCCCTTCGTGGTGGCCGGCCGGTACTCGGCGTCGGTCCCCGCCTTGACGGAGTGCGCGCCGTCGGGCACGAGGACGCAGGGGGCGACCGGGCCGCGCATGAGGATGGTGCTGGTGGCGTGGTCGCCGATCGTCCAGACGAACGTCTCACCGCGCCGGAAGAGCTTGGTGTCGATCCGCATCTGCCAGACCTTTTGCTCGCCGGGAATGTTCTCCGGCACGGAGTACAGGCCGCTGGGGATGTCGCGGACAGGGGTCCCCCGCGGCTCCCTGCACCACTGGCCCGGGGGCGCGTAGTCGACGACGGCCGGGACGTCGAGCTCCTTCAGCCGCTTCGTCAGGCCCACCCTGTCGCGGAAGTCCCGGAGTCGCACGAGCACGACGCCGTCGGGTTGCTTGGTGATCGCGTACGAGGGGGTGCCGCTCTCCTTCGACAGGCTCGGCCCCACCACGATGCCCGCGGCGAGCAGCCCGGCCACCGCCAGCCCGATGGCCAGCCGCCGGGCGGAACGGCGCGGGTGCACCGTGGATCGGACGGGCGGGTCGGCGGTGATCGCGGCCAGCAGCTCCCGCGCCCCCGCATCCTCGGCGCTTCCTCCGAGCCTGCCCGGCTCCACCCTGGCCAGCGCACGGGTGATCACGTCGATGTCGTCGATGTTCCTCATCACAGATGTCCCTTCGCGGGGGCCAACCGGCTTTCCGCTGTGAAGTGCACGTCCGCCTCGGCCAGCGCACGGGCGAAGCGCCTGCGGGCGCGGTGCAGTCTGATGCGTACGGCGTTGCGCGACATGCCGAGCACGGTGGCGATCTGCTGCCGGTCCAACCCTTCCCAGGCGACCAGGGACAGCAGCTCCCGATCGGTGTCCGGCAGGGCGCGGAAGATCTGCGCGATCGCCGTCAGCTCGACGCCGCTGTCGGGGGCGGCCTGGTACAGATCGGCCATCTCCGCGTCGAGCTCCACGCTGAGGGCCTAGCGGCGTACCTCGACCCGGTAGTGGTTGGCCAGCACCTTGCGCGCCACGCCGTACAGCCACAGGATGGCCCGCTCGCCCTCCGGCACCTCGCCCAGCCGCCGCCAGGCGATGGCGAAGGTCTCCGCCACGACGTCGGCCGCGTCCTGCGGCGAGTGGCAGCGGCGGGCGGCGTACGCCATGATCAGGCCGTACGTCGCCCGGTAGACGGCCTCGAACCGGGCCGGCTCGCTACCCACGGGCCGGTCCCGCGTCCGGTTGCCCCGGCATCTCCATGGCGGTCTCCTTCATGGCTTCGGCTTATCGACATCTGTGCCTATGTAAGGAGTCGGACCATCATTTCGCGCCGAAGCCGGACTTTTCGCGACTGCTTCCGCCGTGGCACCGGGCCGAAGAAAACCCTCAACCAGGTGCCGGCAGCCACTTCACCATGATCAGGCAGGGCGTGCCCGGCCAGAGGTCCCCTGTCTCCTCCAGCGGGAGGAAGCCGACAGAACGGTAGAACGCCCTCGTGTGTGCGTAGCCACGATCCGGATGTGCGGCTCCCAGCGTCTTCACCTGGAGTATGCGGCAGCCGTCCGCAGTGACGTTCGCGGCGAGCAGACCAACGAGCGTGCGGCCGACGCCCCGCCGATGCCACGGGGCCACCGCCATCAGGTGGATCTCGGCCGCCTCGGTGAGGTGTCTCCGATACAGCAGGACGCCGACGGGCTCAGTACCGCAGCGCGCCACGAATCCGGGAAGGAGGCGCGCGGACTCGACGTATGCGGCGTTGGCCTCGGGGATGCCGAACCATGACGGCAACTGAGCGATCAGCCCTTCAGTGACGTCCGCCAGCTCGGTCGAGTCGCTCACCTCGGTTGTCCGGTAAGTCAGGCCATCGTCCACGCCCGGATCGTGTCACCGCCGATCGCCGTGTCGCACCTCGTTTTCCCCCGCATCCTGAAGCGCTGGACGGGCGGTCAGGTTTCCGTGATGGAGAAGGTGTTGCCGTCGGGGTCGCGGAAGGAGAACATCGGGGGCACGCCGGGCCAGGTGATGATGTCGTCGGTCTCGACGCCGGCATCGGTCAGGGCGGTGTGCGCGGCGGTCGCGTCGTCGGTGGTGAAGCGGATCATGATCGGGCCGCGGGTGACGTCCGTGGTGGTGTGGTCCAGGGTGACGATGACGTCGTCGGTGCCGGGGGCGAGTTCGATCCACCGCCCGGTCGGGATCGGGGCGTCGCGCAGCACGGTGAAGCCGAGGGTGCCGGTGTAGAAGCGCAGCGCCCGGTCCTGGTCGGTGACGGGCACGCTGACGGTTCTGATGCCGGTGATGAGCGTCGCCGGCGCGCTCATCGCGCGATCCGCTCGTCGAGGATGACGGTGACGGTGTCGCCGGAGTGCTTGCCGATGCGGGCGCGGGTGCCGGCGGTGAACGCGAGCTTGTGCGTGCCGTCGCCCAGCGCCATGAACGAGCCCTGGAACGGCTCGCCGTCGACGCGTCCCCGGACCTTCACCAGGCCGCGGGTGCCGAAGAACTCGGCCGAGCCGGGCATCACGACATAGGTCCAGCCACCCTTGGAAGGGCTTTTGCGCAGTGTGGCGGTGAACGTCGTGTCCAGTTCGGTACTCGCTGGTGCGGTCATGAGTGGTCGCCTCCGTACATGAGTGAGCCGGGTGTGGTGAGTTCGGTGCCGGTCTCCAGCCAGGTCTTGAGCCCGGACATGATCATCGGCCAGCCGCCGTAGAGGTGCTCGTCGGCGTCGGCGGTGAGCTGGTCGTGCCTGACGACGAGCCGGCAGCTGTCACCGACCTGCGAGATCTCCCAGGTCACCCGGCTGGTGCCCTGGGCGGCGATGTCGTCGTCCCAGATCGCGTGGTAGCTCTGCACGAGCCGCCACGGCGGGTCGACCTCGAGGTTCTCGCCCTCGATCAACCCGCCGGCGCCCTCGTGCGTGACCCGGTAGGCGGACCCGGCGGTCCAGTCGGAGTCCACTCGTGCGCCGAACTGGAACCGTGCCCGCGTCTCGGGATCCGTGATCGCCTGCCACAGCCGCTGCGGCGTGGTGCGGATGAAGATCTCGAACACCTTCTCCACGCGTGCCTCCAGATCTCGTTTGAGGTCGACGAGGCCGGCGGCCCAGGTCGAGGTGTACTTGCTGACCCATCGGTCATGGACGAGGCGGATCGGCACGGCGTTCAGGAAGTGCAGTTTCTCCCTGCCGCGCCGGTCCGACACCACCAGGCCGGCCTCCTCGAGCAGGCGGAGGTGCTTGGCCACGGCGACCCTCGTCATCGCGAACCGGCCGGCCAGCGCGTTGAGCGACTGCCCGTCCCGCTCGAACAGCTCGTCGAGCAGTTCGCGGCGGGTCGGGTCGGCCAGCGCTTTGAAGACCAGTTCCACGCGCACCACTATAGGAAACCATTTGGTTTCATGTCTAGCCCTACGAGCCCTGAAGAAGCTCGGAGGCGATCTCGACCGGGTCGCCGTGGGGTTCGGCCGGGTAGTCGGCAGGCTGGTCGGCCCACTGCTGGCCGTGGGCGTTCCAGTCGATGGGGCCCTGGTCGAAGAAGGTCTGCCAGCGGGTCCGGTAATAGTCGCCCATCAGGCCCGACCAGTTGCGGTTGGCGTACTCGGCGAGGATGGCGGCGTCCGGGCCGCCCCACACCGTGACGAGCCGCTTGGCCGCGCGTTCCAACTGACGGCTCTCGGTCTCGTCGGCGCCCCAGCGGCGGGCGTCGCGCAGCCAGCGGCCGAGGAGGTGCTCAGGGCGGGTGGCGAGCAGCCGGTCCTGGAGGTCGATCAGGGCCAGGAAGCGCCGCTGGGCGTCGGCCGAGGCGAGGTCGGGCACGAGGGCGCGGCCGCGGTCGTCGAGGACCTGGCGGGTGACGTCCACCAGGTCGTGCCGGTACGTGTCGCGGTCGCGCAGCCGCGGCGCCGCCGCCAGCAACAGCCGCCAGGCGGCCTCCACCTGGGCCGGGTCGTAGTGGAGCCGGTGCGGGCCGACGGCGGAGGCCTGGTCGGCGGTGTGGGAGGGGGTGGCGGCGAAGACGCTGTCGGTGGCGGCGTAGACCTTGAAGTCGCTCAGCTTCTCGTCGAAATCGCCGAACTCCTCCTCCATGGGCATGATCCCGCCCCAGGTCGCGTACGCCGACGCACGCAGCAGCCGCCAGGCGGCCAGCGCGTCCGGGTCGGCAGCGCCGTAGCGGGCGTGGACCCAGTCCGCCAGCCAGGCGTCCAGGTCCACGGGCTCGCTGGTCCAGGTGAGGTCGGCGAACAGGTCCCAGACCACCGGGTTGGTCTGGACGCCCTCGGCCATGTTGGTCAGGGCGACGAGCTCTCCCGAGGCCAGCGGACCGGCCAGCTCCCCGGGGGCGGCGGCGATGTCGGGCAGGGAGCCGTACAGGCCCTGACGGCCGCCGTAGTTGGGCAGGATGCCGAAGCCCCACGGCGCGCCCCAGAACCCGCCCTGGCCGCGCCAGGTGTCACCGGTCAGGTCGAGCACGAGCATGCGGTCCCGGTCGCAGGTCTCGAACAGCTCCTCGCGGGGGTTGCCCGCCCACGCCTGCACCACCCACAGATAGTCGGGGTCGGCCGCGCGCATCGCCCGTTCGACGCCCGAGGCGGCGCCGGCGAGCGTGGCGTCGCCGATCCGGCCGCCCTCGTGCAGCAGGTCGACCGCCCAGGTGCCGCTCTGGCCGAAGCGTTCGCGCTGGCGGCGGTAGAAGGCCGCGGCGACCCGCGCGTAGTGGGGGGTGGAGGTGTCGAGCCAGTCGGGGCGCGCCGGTCCTGCCACGTCCATGAACCACAGGCCCTGCGGGACGACGGTGGCGCCGGGGTTGCGGTCGGCGAACCCGCCGGGGACGGTGCCGGAGAAGCCGGGCAGGATGGGCCTGATGCCGAGTTCGCGCATGCGCGCCAGCACCCGCAGGGCCAGCTCGGCGCGGCGTTCGATCAGCCCGCGGGTGGTGCCGCCGCCGAAGCTGTGGATGTTGTTCAGCCACTGCCACGGCTGGTGCGACGGCGGCACGATCCAGGCCAGCAGCTCGTCCTCGGTGTAGCCGAACTCGCCGAACGCCTCCAGCCACACCGCCTCCTGCCCGAGCGTGAGATGGGCGGCGTTGACGCCGGAGGCGGCGAGCAGGTCGAGCTCGCGCTGCCACTGGTCCCAGTCGTAGAACGGCGTCGTGTACCCGGCGACGGTGAGGTTGTAGGCGACCCGGTAGCGGTACGGCGACGTCGCGGTGAGCGTCCGGGCGGGTGGCGGTGCGGTGGCCGGGAGATTGTCTCCCCAGCGGCCGACCTGGCCGCGGGCCACGTGCCGCAGGTAGTGTGCGAACGCGCTGGTCACGGCGACCGGGCCGGTGCCGGCGAGCACCGTCCTGCCGCCCTCCGCGCCGACCTCGAAGCGATCGTCCGTTCCATGGAGCGCGCGGACGTCGAAGGCGTCGGCGAGCGGGCCGGCGAGTCTGCGCAGTGACTCCTGGGCCGCGGGGATCCAATCGGGCGTGCTCATCGCTGACTCCAGAGGTTTAGTGTCTCAATGGGACACTTTATAGCGCACCCGTAAATTTCCCGCTGCGCCTACTGTCCCAATGAGACACTTTTGCTCTACCGTAGGCCCATGACCAGCGGCGAGACGTCCACGGGACTACGAGAGCGCAAGAAGGCCGGCACCCGCCGCGCCCTCATCGAGGCCGCGCTGACCCTGTTCGAACGGCAAGGCTTCGACGGCACGACGGTCCAGCAGATCGCCGACGAGGTGCAGGTGGCGCGGCGTACCTTCAACCGCTATTTCACCTCGAAGGAGGACGTCGTCCTCGCCCACGAGGACCAGGTCATGGAGGACCTGCTCGCCGCGATCGACGGCCGCCCGCGCGGCGAGTCGCCGGTCACCGCCCTGCGCGCGGTGTTCCAGGCCCTCCTCGCCGATCCCCACTGGCGCCGGCACGAGCTGCCCAGGATGCAGCGCGTCCAGCTCCTGCTGGCCGACAATCCCGCGCTCATGGGCGAGAACATGCGGCGCTTCGCCGTACGCGAAGAACTGCTCGCCCACCACCTGGCCGAACGATCGAGCGCGGGTCACTGTTTCCATGCCCGGCTGCTGGCCTCGACGGCCTTCGCCGCCCTGCGCATCGCGTTCCAGGAGTGGGCCGGGTCCCCCGACGCCGACCCCGACTCCTGCGCGCGCCTCGTCGACGAAGCCCTGCAGCGACTGGACCTCGGGCTGGACCTTCCCCCTCTCATGGAGTAGGCATGACCATCACCTCCGGCCGAGACGGCCGGGGCGCCGGTGCCCGCACCGGCCGCCTCGGCGCGCTCTTGGGCGCGATGTTCCTGTTCAACGTCGCCGGCTACGCGGCCGTCGGCGCCGCACTGCAAGTCCTGCTGCCCACCCAGGTCGAGGCGGCCGACCCGGTGGGCAAACTCTCGGCGTTCGGGCTGGTGACCGGCGTCAGCGCCATCGCGTCGGTGTGCGTGCCACCGATCGTGGGCGCCCTGTCCGACCGTACGCGCGGCCGGTGGGGCCGCCGCTCCCCCTGGATCCTGTACGGCGGCGTCGCCACCCTCGCCTCCCTCGTCCTGCTCGGCTGGATGTCCACCGTGGCCGGCCTGCTGATCGGCTGGTTCCTCGTGCAGGGCACGGTCAACATCGGGCTGAACATCCTCATCGCCGTGGTGGCCGACCAGGTGCCGAAGGAGCGGCGCGGGCTGGCCTCCACCGTCGGCGGCCTCGGCGTGCCGGTGGGCTCGCTGGCGGGCACGGCGGTCGGCACCCTGCTCATCCACTCGGCGCTGCTCGCGTACACGCTGCTCGGGGTGGTGTTCCTGGCGACGTCGGCGCTGCTCGCGCTGTTCAGCCGCGAGCGGCTCACCGGCGCGGAGTCTCATGAACGCGTGCCGCTGCGCGCGCAGTTCGGGTCGGCGCTGGCCAGTCTGCGCTCGCGGGACTACGCGTGGGCGTTCAGCTCGCGGGCGGTGATGTTCCTCGGCTACTTCGCCGTCTCGTCCTTCAACCTCTACATCCTCAGCGACTACATCCACCTGCCCGCCGGGCTGGCTCCGGAGAACGCGCTGACGCTGCAGGTGACGGTCCAGACGGTGAGCCTCGTCCTCGGGACGATCGTGGCGGGCCCGCTGGCGGACCGGCTGAACCGGCACAAGTTGTTCGTGCTCATCTCCTCGCTGATGGTCACCGTGTCGGTGGCGCTGCCGCTGGTCTCACCGACCTGGACCGTGCAGCTGGCCGGCGCCGTCATCGGCGGGGTGGGCTTCGGCGCCTATCTCTCCGTGGACCAGGCGCTGGTCACGCTGGTCCTGCCGGCGGCCGAGGACAGCGGGCGCGACCTGGGCGTCTTCCACATCGCGCTCAACGCGCCCCAGGTGGTGGCCCCGTTCGGCGGCTCGCTGGTCGTCGCCCACCTCGGCGGTTATCCGGCCCTGTTCGTGACCGGCGGCCTGCTCTCGCTCGTCGGAGCACTCATGATCATGCGAGTACGAAGCGTCCGGTGACGCGGATGCGGGCGTCTCCTGCGCGGAGACGCCCGCCTGCGCGTGTCAGGGGTGCAGCGTGAGCGGCAGGCTGCTCCACCCGTGCGCGATGAACGACGGCACGTGCCCCACCTCGCCGGCGTCCACAGCCAGCCGCAGGTCAGGGAAGCGGGCGAACAGGGCAGGAAGGGCGGTCAGCGCCTCCTGGCGGGCGAGCGGAGCCCCGATGCAGCGGTGCACGCCGATGCCGAAGGCCAGGTGCTCGGCGGTGTCCCTGGTCGGGTCGAACCGGTCGGCGTCCTCGCCGTGCTGGTCGGGGTCGTGCCCGGCCGCCATGTAGCTGGTGATGATCGCGTCGCCCGCCTCGATCGTGACGCCGCCGATCTCGATCGGCTCGATGGCGAAGCGCAGCGGCAGGTTGGCGATCGACGGCGCCCAGCGCAGCGTCTCCTCGATCACCGCGTCCCAGGTGATCTCCCCCGCCAGCACCCGCCGGAGGTGGTCGGGATGGGTGAGCAGGGCGTGCACGGCGTTGCCGATGAGGTTGACCGTGGTCTCGTGCCCGGCCGCGATCAGCAGCAGCAGGGTGTCGCACAGCTCGGTCTCGCTGAGCGAGTCGCCGCTGTCACGGACGTTGATCAGCTCGGTGGTCAGGTCGTCGCCCTGGTGCTCGCGCTTGTAGGCGACCAGCGCGGGCAGCACCGTGGCGATCTTGGCGGCGGTGGCCTGCGCCTGCTCAGGGGTGGCGGTGGTGTCCATGATGGCCTCCATGACCTGGGCCATCTCCTCCCGCATGTGCGCGGGAACGCCGAACAGCTCGCAGATCACCCGCATCGGCAGCGGGTGGGCGTAGAAGGAGCGCAGGTCGACGGGCTCACCGGGCGGCTGCGCGGCCATCGTGTCCAGCAGCTCGGCGACGATCTGCTCGACGATCGGCTGCATGGCCTTGCTGCGGCGCGCGGTGAAGCTGGGGGCGATCAGCTTGCGCAGCCGGCGGTGTTCGTCGCCGTACGCGCTCAGCATGTTGGACACGCCGATCCAGGTGAGGATCCAGGACCAGCCCGGCGTGACGAGCGCCTGGTCCAGCTTGCCCCAGTGCCGCTTGTCCTTGCTCACCCGTGGGTCGAGGATGAGCTGCTTGAGCAGGTCGTGCCGGGTGACCGCCCAGGCGGGGATGCCTCCGGCGAGCTCTACGAGGACCAGGGGGCCGAGGTCGCGTAGTCGCCGGACCTCCCCTGGGAGGTCGGTGCCGAAGGGGTCGAGGAGGACGGGGGCTGAACTGCCCAAGGGGATTCTCCTGGCTGGTCAGGTCGAATGGGGGTGAAACGCACCGGCAGATGTGCCAGCGCGCGGTGGAACGGGCCCGGCCGCCACGAGAGCTCCTCGCGCGGCACGGTCAGTTCCAGGTCACACAGGTAAGAGATCAGGCGTTCGATCGCGGTCATCGCGATGATCATGGCCGGGTCGCTGGCCGGGCAGCGGTGCGCCCCCGCGCCGAAGCCCAGGTACGCGCCGCCGTCGGAACGCAGCTCCTCGGGCACGTTGGTGGGCTCGGTGTTGGCCGCGGCGTAGGAGACGAGGACCAGCTCGGCCGGCTGGATCCAGGTGCCGTGGAAGTGCACGGGCTGGCGGACGAAATAGGGCCCGTAGTTCGACATGGCGGGCTCGGCGCGCAGGGCCTCCATCAGGGCGTCGTACGTGCCGAGCGCGCCGTTGGTCAGCGAGCTGTAGTAGCGGTCGTCGCTGACCATCCGGGAGATCGTGTTGGAGATCAGGTTGGCCGTGGGCTCGTACGCTGCGGCCATCACCAGCACGAGCGTCTCGGCCAGCTCGTTGGGCTGGAGCGCGGCCGGATGGTCGATGAACCAGGAGGTCAGGTCGTCGCCCCGCTGGGCGTGCTTGGACTGGACCAGCTCGCCGATGTAGCGGCTGAACGCGTCGCTGCCCTGCTTGCCCCGCTCGCCGTCGGCCTCCATCAGGTCCGCCATGGCCTTGATCAGGCCGGCGCTGTCGGAGTCGGGCCGGCCGAACAGCGAGTTGAAGATGCGGGCCGGGATCGGCTGGGAGAACTCCGAGACCAGGTCCGCCTCGCCTCTCGCGGCGAACTGGCTGATCAGCGAGTCCGACACCTCGATCACCATCTGGCGCAGCTTGTGCGGCTGGACCAGGTCGAAGCAGTCGGAGATCACCTTGCGGAACCGGGCGTGCTCGGCCCCGTCGGACATCAGCGCGTTCGGCCGGTAGCCGAGCATGGCGACGGGTCCCGCGGCCTCGGGGGTGTCGGGGACCCGTGCCTGCCAGGCGCTGCCGTTCTTGATCCAGACGCCGCCGACGTTGGTGAGCACGTCGAGCGCGGCCTGGTAGCCGATCACCAGGTGGGCCTCGATGCCGGGGGCGATCTCCACGGGCGCGACCGCGCCGTGCCGCATGCGCAGCTCCGCGTAGACGGTCTGCGGGTCCCTGGCGTACTCCGGCCCGTACAGGCGGCCCGCGTCGGGCATGTAGCGCATGGTCATGACAGCACCAGCTCTCTGATGTGCTCCACCAGCGCGATCAGCGAGGCGCGGGCGGAGACGGGGTCGCGGGCGTCGCACACCACCAGCGGCGTGCTCGGCTGGAGGTCCAGCGCCTGGCGCAGGGCGTCCGGCGGGTAGTCGGGCGAGTCCGGGAAGTGGTTGACCGCCACCGCGTAACGCAGGCCGGCGCTCTCCACCAGGTCCAGGACGGCGAAGCTCTCGTCGATCCTGCGGGTGTCGGCCAACACCAGGACCCCCAGCGCACCGCGGACCAGCTCGTTCCACAGCACCTGGAACCGGGTCTGCCCCGGCGCGCCGAAGAGGTACAGCACCACGCCGGGCATGGTGAGGCGGCCGAAGTCGATCGCGGTGGTCGTGGTCGTCTTCTCGTTCACGCCGGTGAGGTCGTCCACCAACGTGCCCGCCTGGGTGAGCACCTCCTCGGTGTTGAGGGGCTTGATCTCCGAGAGAGCGTCCACCAGGGTCGTCTTGCCCACGCCGAACGGCCCGGCGATGACCAGCTTGACCGGTATGTGTTCGGTACTGATACGGCTTTCAGAGAGCGCGGAGGCCACTGAGCACCAACTCCAAGATCTCAATGTCGGGCAGGTCGGTGGCGGGCGGATCGCGGGTCAGCAGCGTTCCGCTTCCGACCAGCCCGGCGACCAGCAACCGCACCACGCAGTACGGCAGGCCCAGGTGCGCGGCGCACTCGTACACCGACAGGGGCCCTTCCCCCAGCAGGGTCAGCAGATGGGACCCCGGCGGGTCGAGCCCGTTGGTGGCGGCGTCGGGCGCGATGTAGACCAGCGTCGTACGCTCGACGTGGATGTGCTCGGGAACGGTCAGTCGCGCGGCGGCCATGTAGTCCGGGACGACCCGCCGCCGTTGTCGTCCGGAGGTCATGCCCGGACGCCTGGCGTCCTGGCCGCGCTGGCCTCGTCGAGAGCCTTGATCAGTTTCTGCACCTGGAGCTGCACCTCGTACGCCAGTGTGCCGATGTTGACGCCGCCGGTGGCGGCGACCACGATGGCGGCGCGGTCGCCGGCCGGGGCGACGTAGTAGTAGCCGTTGCCGGCGGAGATGACGATGTCCACCACCTCGTCGTCGGCCCCGTTGCTGAGGCCCGCGCACAGGGCGCGCGCGGCCCCGAGCACGGAGCTGGTCATGGCGGCGGCCCGCTCGCCGCTCTCGGTGGTCACGTTGGCCGAGCCGCCGAGGATCAGCCCGTCCCGGCTCAGCACCACGCCGCTGGCGACGCCGGGCAGCGCGAGCAGGGGTGAAAGGACCCAGGACACATCGAGGGGCAACGGGCGACCCTTGGCCTGGACCCGGCCGGAAGCGCTGTGAGCGTCCATGGAACGGTCATTTCCCTTCGGTTACGTCGTGCTGCTCGGTGGGGAGCGCCTCGCGGCGGCCCGCTTCGGCTCCGGCCTGGAAGTCACCCCATCGTTTCTGGGCCTCTTCCGGGGTGGTGAGCAACCTGCCGCCCGTACCGCCGGACCCGCTGCCCCCGCCGACCGGCGCCGGACTGGTGTCACGCGGCTGCTGGCGGCGGCGCTGCGGCAGCGGCGCCAAGTCCTCGGTGGTCCACTGCTGGGGCGCCGTGACGGGCTGGGGCCGCACGGAGGAGGCGGCCGGCTCGGGCCGGGCGCCCGAGGCGACCGGCTCGGGCCGGACGGCGGGGG
>NZ_BAAAMU010000155.1:0-23814 GCF_039529435.1 Nonomuraea maheshkhaliensis | reverse complement strand
CCTCCGGCCGCGCAGCCCGCGGTCACGGCTGGGCGGGCTCCAGCCCGCCCGCGCCCGGCGGCTCGCCGCCGGGCGGCCGCCCTGTTCCTGCTCCTGCCCGCGCTGGTGGCGCTCGGCGTCTTCTTCGTGGTGCCGCTGCTCGACATCTTCCTGCGCAGCTTCACCGACCCCGAGCCGGGGCTGGGCAACTACGTGTCGCTGTTCACCGACGGCTACACGCTGCGCGTGCTGGGCCGCACGCTGCTGGTCGGGCTGATCGTCACCGTGGCCGGCGTGCTGCTGGCCTACCCGTACGCGTACATGATGACGCTGGCCTCGCCCACCACGCGGGCCGTCATGGTGACGGTCGTGCTGGTGCCGTTCTGGACCAGCATGCTCGCGCGCAACTTCGCGTGGATGGTGCTGATGCAGGACGGCGGGGTGGTGCAGGGCATGCTGTCCCTGGTCGGGCTGGGCGGCGTCAGGCTGCTCGGCACCACGACCGGAGTGGCCGTCTCGATGATCCAGGTGCTGCTGCCGTTCATGGTGCTGCCCATGTACAGCGTCATGCAGCAGATCGACCGCCGGCTGCTGCTGGCCGGGCAGAGCCTGGGCGCGAGCCGGCTGTCGGCCTTCCGCAAGGTGTACCTGCCGCTGTCGCTGCCGGGCGTCGTCTCCGGCGCCTCGCTCGTCTTCGTGCTGGCGCTCGGCTTCTACGTCACCCCGGCGCTGCTCGGCTCGCCGCAGGACGCGCTCATCGCCCAGGTGATCGCGGTGCGCACCAGGGAGCTGCTGGACTTCGGCGGCGCCGGCGCGCTGGGCATCTTCATCCTGGTCGTGACGCTGATCTCGCTGGGGGTCAGCCGGCGGCTGGCCGGCTCCGGCGCGGCCAGCGGCGCGGCCCACGTCATGGCGGGAGGTGGCGCCCGATGAACGCGCGCCCCTGGCTCAAGATCGTCTCCGTGCTCATCGGGCTGTTCCTGACGGTGCCGACGCTGGTGGTCATCCCCATGAGCTTCTCGGCGTCCAAGACGTTCAGGTTCCCGCCCGAGGGCTTCTCGCTGGAGTGGTACGAGCGGCTGTTCACCGCGCCCGAGTGGAGCACCTCCATCGTCAACTCGCTGCAGGTGGGGCTGCTGACGATGCTGCTGGCCACCACACTGGGCACCGCCGCCGCGCTGGGCCTGCAGCGGCTCGGCCCGCGGGCCCGCGGCATGGCCAACGGGCTGCTGCTGTCGCCGATCATCATCCCGCACATCCTCATCGCTCTGGTGATCTTCTCGGCGTTCCTGCGGCTCGGCCTCAGCGGCACGCTGACCGGCATCGCTCTGGCCCACACCGCGATGGCGCTGCCGTTCGTGGTGATCGCGGTGACGGCGCGGCTGCAGGGCATGGACCCGGCGCTGCAGAAGGCCGGCGGCAGCCTCGGCGCGAGCCCGTTCTCCGTCTTCTTGAAGATCACTCTTCCGCTGGCGTTGCCCGGCGTGCTGTCCGGCGCGGTCCTGGCGTTCATCTCCTCCTTCGACGAGGTGGTGATCGCGCTGTTCCTGCAGTCGCCGTCCGCGCTCACTCTTCCCGTCCAGATGTTCAACAGCGTGACCGTGCAGATCGACCCCACCATCTCGGCGGCGTCGAGCCTGATGGTGGTGCTGGTCAGCGTTCCCATCCTGCTGGCGCAGGTGATCGGCGCGCGCCGAGGAAAGGCAGGTAGGCGACGATGAGCGCAACGACGAGCGGCGGCGGCCGGATCGAGCTGACGGACCTGTGCAAGAGGTACGGCTCCGGCCCTCTCGTGGTGGATCACGTCAGCATCGACATCGCCCCCGGCGAGTTCATCACCCTGCTCGGGCCGAGCGGCTCGGGCAAGACCACCACGCTCAACATGATCGCCGGCTTCACCGACATCACCTCGGGCTCCATCAAGCTGGGCGGCCGCGACATCGCGCCGCTGCCCCCGCACCGGCGCGAGTTCGGCATGGTGTTCCAGAACTACGCGCTCTTCCCGCACATGACGGTCGCCCAGAACGTCGCCTTCCCCCTGCGCGAGCGCAAGGTGGCCAAGGACGAGACGGCCAGGCGGGTGGAGGAGACGCTGCGGCTGGTGGACCTGGAGGGCATGGGCGGCCGGCGCCCCGACGAGTTGTCGGGCGGCCAGCAGCAGCGCGTCGCCCTGGCCAGGGCCGTCGTCTTCTCCCCCAGCGTGCTGCTGCTCGACGAGCCGCTCAGCGCCCTGGACCGCAAGCTGCGCCAGAGCCTGCAGCAGGAGATCAAGCGCCTGCACCAGGAGCTGAAGCTGACGTTCGTGTTCGTCACGCACGACCAGGACGAGGCCATGTCGCTGTCGGACCGCATCGCGGTCTTCAACGCCGGCCGGGTGGAACGCATCGGCACCCCGGCCGACCTCTACCGCAACCCCGGCACCCGGTTCGTGGCCCGCTTCCTCGGCGAGTCCAACCTCTTCCCCGGCCGGCTGCGGCCGGGCGGCGTGTACGAGTGGTCGGGCCACAAGTGGGCCGTGCCCGACGCCGACGGCCTGCCCGCCGGGCGCGACCTCATCGTCCGCCCCGAGCGCTTGAGCCTGGCCGCCACCGCCGCCGACGTGCCGGACGGCGCCAACAGCATCCCGGCGACCGTGACCACGCTGTCCTTCCAGGGCACGCACCAGCGCGCCGAACTCGACTACGGCGACGGCACCACGGGCAGCGCCGTGCTGCCGCCCGACGCCACCAACGGCATCAGGCCAGGCGGCCGCGTGACCGCCCACTGGGACCCCGCCCACCAGGTGCTGGTCACCCCGCCGGACGAGGCGGCTCCCGAGCCCGCCGCCGAGACCCCCGAACCCCGCACTGTCAAGGAGACCGCATGACCCACGCCCCCTCGGAACTGCGCGACCCCGAGCTCGACGGCGACCGCGCCACCCCCGACGCCGAGGCCGACGCGCTGCTCGTCGGCGCCGTCGACCTGCACCAGCACCCCGGGCCGAGCCCGTTCCCCCGGCGCATGAGCCTGCTGGACGCCGCCAGGGACGCGTCCGACGCCGGGTTCGAGGTGATCGTGGCCAAGTCCCACCACCACAGCATGGTCACCGACATCCTGGCGCTCGGCCCGGCCGGCCTGGACGACCTGCCGGTGGAGGTGCGCGGCGGCATCGCGCTCAACCAGAGCGTCGGCGGCCTGAACCCGTACGCGGTCGAGCTGGCCCTGCGCATGGGCGGGCGGATCGTCTGGTTCCCCACCCTGTCCTCGGCGGCGCACATCGACCACCACCGCGACCACGACACCGGCTTCCCCACCCCGGTCGTGGAGCTGCGCCCCAACGAGGTGCTCAGCATCCTCGGCGAGGACGGCGAGGTGCTGCCCGAGGTGCACGACATCCTGTCGATCATCGCGGCCGAGCAGGCCATCCTCACCTGCGGCCACCTGGGCGTGGAGGAGACCACCAAGCTGATCGCGGCCGCGCGCGGCGCCGGCGTCGAGCGCATCCTGGTCAACCACCCCTGCTTCGTCGTCGGCGCCTCCGTCGATCAGGCCGCCGAGTGGTCCAGGCAGGGCGCCCACATCGAGCACTGCCTGGTCATGTACTTCGGCCGGCCCGAGCGCCGCCGCGAGCTCGACGAGCTGCTCGCCTTCATCAAGGCCGTCGGCCCCGAGCGGACCGTGCTGTCGTCGGACTCGGGCCAGCGCAACAACCCGCTGCCCGTCACCCTGTTCCGCCGGGGCGCGCGCGGCCTGCTGGACGCCGGCCTGCCCGAGGCCGACATCCGCCGCATGCTCGGCGCCAACGCCTCCGGGCTGGTGAACCGATGAGCGGCCCCGCGACGTACGAGGTGCTGGCGATCCGCTACGCCACCCGCTCGACCTCCCGCGCTCAGACGTTCCTCAACCACCACCTGTACGGCGAGCCCGACTCCCCCATCGACATGGACTTCTACCTGTGGGTGGCGCGCAACGAGCAGCGCACGGTGATCGTCGACACCGGCTACAGCGCCGCGTCCAAGGGCCACCGCGCGCCGCGCAAGGACCTGTCGGCCCCGGTCGAGGCCCTGGCCGCGCTGGGCGTGCTGCCGGAGGACTCCCCTCAGGTGGTCGTCACCCACGCCCACTACGACCACATCGGCAACCTGCACGCCTTCCCCGCCTCCGAGGTCGTCCTGGCCAGGGCGGAGTTCGAGTTCTGGACCGGCCCGTACGCGAGCCGCCGCCAGTTCTCCTACACCACCGAGCCGCAGGAGCTGGAGCACCTGCGGCAGGTGCGCGAGCAGGGCCGCGCCACCCTGATCGACGGCGCCACCCAGATCGCGCCCGGCATCGAGGTGATCCCCGTCGGCGGCCACACGCCGGGACAGGTCGTCGTCCAGGTCGCGACCGAGTCCGGCCAGGCCGTGCTCGCCTCCGACGCCGTGCACTTCTACGAGGAGGTGGAGCTGGACCGCCCGTTCACCTACCTCACCGACCTCACCGGCACCTACCGCGCCTACGACCTGCTGCGCGAGATGACCCAGGCGCCCGGCAGCGCCCTGGTGGCCGGGCACGACGCCGGCGTGATGACCCGTTTCCCCCTGCTGCCGGGCGCCGGTGAACAGGTGGTGCGCGTTGGCTGAGCACACTCTCCACGATGGGCCGCGGGTCGCGGTGGTGACCGGCGGCAGCAACGCGATCGGCGCCGCCAGCGACCGGCGGCTGTCGGGCGACGGCGGGCACGTCGTCGTCGTGGACGCCGACGGCGCCTGCGCCGACGCTGTCGCCGCCTCCCTTCCCGGCCCGGCCCTCGCGGTGCACGCCGACGTCTCCACCGAGAAGGGCGTGGACGCCTACGTCGAGGCGGCGCTGACCCGCTTCGGCCGGATCGACCTGCACCACCTCAACGCCGGCGTGCTCGGCACCCTGGCGCCGCTGCCGGACGTGGCCGCGGCCGACTTCGACTACGTGATCGCGGTCAACCTGCGCGGGGTCTTCCTCGGGCTGCGGGCCGCCTTCCGCCGCTACCGCGAGCAGAACGGCGGCGGCGCCGTGGTCGTGACCGCCTCGATCTCCTCGCTGCGCGGGGCCGACGACCAGGTGCCGTACCAGACCTCCAAGCACGGCGTGCTGGGGCTGGTGCGCGGCGCCGCCATGTACGGCGGGCCGCGCGGCGTGCGCGTGAACGCGGTCGCCCCCGGCCTCATCCCGACCGGCCTGTTCGCCTCTTCCGACGACGCCTCGCGCGCCAAGACGATGGAGCGGCGCGGCGGCACCGTCCCCATGCGGCGGGTCGGCACGCCCGAGGAGATCGCCGGGGTGGTCGCCTTCCTGCTCGGCGACGACGCCGCGTACGTCACGGGAGAGGTCGTCTCCGCCGACGGCGGAGCGTTCATGGTCAACACGGTGACCCGCGGCGGCGGCGCGGGCGCCTGGACTCCGGACAGCTGACGCCGGACAACTGACGCCGGCCGGTCGGCCGGCGACGCGAGGAGAACACACGACATGACGCTCACCACCCGCCAGCAGGAGATCAAGGACGAGTTCGTCCGGGTGCGCGGCACCTGGGGCGAGGCGTGGGAGAGCATGCTGCGGCTCGACCCCGGATTCCTGGAGTCCTACCTGCGCCTGTCGGCGGTGCCCTGGAACAGGGACCGCCTGCCGCCCAAGGTCAAGGAGTTCGTCTACATCGCGATGGACGCCGCGGCCACCCACCTCTACACTCCCGGCATCCGCCAGCACGTCCGCGCCGCCCTCGGCTACGGCGCGAGCGCCGAGGAGATCATGGAGGTGCTGCAGCTGACCGCCACCCTCGGCATCCACGCCTGCAACATCGGCGTGCCGCTGCTGCTGGAGGTGCTGGAAGAGGAGGGGCTGCGCGACGGCCCCGAACCGCTCGACGAGCGCCGCGAGGAGCTGAAGGCCGGCTTCACCCGCCGGCGCGGCTACTGGCACAGCTTCTGGGACGGGCTGCTGGAGCTGGACCCGGACCTGTTCGAGGCCTACCTCGACTTCTCCGGCGTGCCCTGGACGACCGGCGTGCTGGAGCCGAAGGTCAAGGAGCTCATCTACATCGCCTTCGACGCCTCCGCCACGCACCTGTACGAGCCGGGGCTGAAGCTGCACATGCGCAACGCGATCGGCCTCGGCGCCACCGCCGAGGAGATCATGGAGGTGCTGGCCATCGTCAGCGTCATCGGCATCCACACGGTGACCGAGGGCGCGCCCATCCTGGACGAGGAGCTGCGCCGCGCCGGCGGCCCGAGCGGGGACGTACTGAACGCGGACGCACTGATCGGGGACGGGCCGAACGGCGAGAGTGGCGGCCTGATGGGCGGCGGCGGCCGGTAGCGGGGGGCGCGGCCCGGTTAATCGGAGGCGGGCTCCGGCACCCCGCCAGTACCATGAAGTGGTGATCTTCGACCTGGCCGCCGGACCCGGCGGCGTCGGCGACGACGGTGCGGCGGGGCGACCCGCGCCGGCCGGCGCCTCCCGCCGCGCCGGGAGAGCCGCGCCGGGAAGCGTGCCCGCGGACGCGCCGGGGGGCGTGCCGTCATGGCCGTGAGCATGCACGACGTCGCCCGCGCGGCCGGAGTGTCCGTACGCACCGTGTCCAACGTCGTCAACAATTTCGCCTATGTCCGCCCCGAGACGCGCCGGCGGGTGCTGGAGGCCATGGAGGAGCTCGGTTACGTGCCCAACGCGGCCGCCCGCAGCCTGCGGCGCTCCCGTACGGGACTCATCGCGCTCGTCGTCCCCGACTTCCGGGCGCGCATCTTCGCCGACCTCGCCGGTCCGGTCGTGCGCGAGGCCGAGGCGCTCGGCCACCGGGTGCTGATCGAGGTGACCGACTCCGACCGCGAGCGCGAGCTGCAGGTCCTGATGGGCGGCCGCAACCAGCTCACCGACGGCGCGATCATGATGGCGCTGTCCCTGCGGCCGGAGGACGGGCGGCGGCGCCGCCCCGGCTATCCGCTCGTGCTCATGGGCGACCACGTGCTGGAGGGCGACATCCACCACGTCGCCATCCCCAACCGGGAGGCGTCCCTGGCCGTGGTCCGCCATCTGGTGAGCACGGGTCGGCGACGGCTGATGCTGCTCGGCCACGGCCCCCACGGCAGCGAGACGGCGAGCATGCGCCTGCGCGGCTTCCTGGACGGCCTGGCCGAGGCGGGGCTGCCCGCCGACGAGGCCCTGATGGTCGCGGCCGACTGGTCCCGCGCGCGCGGCCGGCAGGCGATCGAGGAGCACATCGACTCCGGGCGCCCGCTGCCCGACGCCATCTTCGCGATGAACGACTCCCTGGCCTTCGGCGCGCTGAGGGCGTTGCGCGAGCACGGCGTCCTCGTGCCGCAGGAGGTCGCGCTGGTGGGGTTCGACGACGTGGAGGAGGCCCGCTACTCCACGCCGTCGCTGACGTCCGTCTCCCCCGACCTGGAGGCGATGGCCGCCCACGCGGTCGCCATGCTGCACGAGCAGATCATCGGCAAGCCGAGCGGGCGCGAACCGCACATCACGGTCGACTTCCACCTGCGGGTGCGCGAGTCGAGCCAGTGAGGCCCGCCGGGCCGGGCGGGCCCTGGCCCGGCGGCGCCGCTACTGGCCGCCGAGGCCGGTCGTGGCGATGCCCTTGATGATCTGACGCTGGAAGAACAGGAACACCACGATCAGCGGCAGCGCGGCCAGCACCGACTTGGCCATGTTCTCGGCGAAGACGACGCCGAAGCCGGTGGAGACCGTCTCCAGCCCGACCGGCAGCGTCATCAGGTCGGGATCGTTGGTCACGATGAACGGCCACAGGAAGTTGTTCCACGCGCCCACGAACGTGAAGATCGCCACCGCCGCGATGATCGGCCGCGACAGCGGCAGCACGATCCGCAGGAAGATGCGCAGCGACCCCGCCCCGTCCACCCGCGCGGCCTCCTCCAGCTCGCGCGGGATGCTGTCGAAGAACCGCTTGAGGATGAACACCATCACCGGCGCGACCACCTGCGGCAGGATGATCCCCCAGTAGGTGTCGACCATGTTGAAGGCGAGCATCTCGTCGAACAGCGGCACGATGAAGATCGTCCCGGGGACCATGATCGAGGCGACGGTCAGGCCCAGGAGCACCTTGCGGCCGGTGAAGTCCAGCCGCGAGAACGCGTACCCCGCCAGCGTGGAGATCACCAGCGTGATGATCGTGACCGCGGCGGCCACGAGGACGCTGTTGACCATCCAGGTGGGGATGCTGCCCAGCCGGAACAGGTTCCCGTAGATGTCCCAGGTGTAGCCGGTCTTGGGCAGGATCGTCACGGGGCTCGCGCCGGCGTCCGCCTCGGTCTTGAACGAGGTGTTCACCGCCCACAGGAACGGCGCCAGCATCAGCAGGCTGAACAGGGCCAGTACCGCGAGGGCCACGGCACGCCCGGCGAAGCTGGTTCTCATGACTGGTCGGACCTCCGGGCGAACCGCAGCTGCAGCAGCGACAGAATCAGGATGATGGCGAAGAAGACGTACGAGATCGCCGAGGCGTAGCCGAGCCGATAGCCGGTGAAGCCGGTGTCGTAGACGTACATCAGGATCGAGCGGGTGGAGTCGTCGGGGCCGCCGGCCGTCATCTGGTAGATCTGGTCGAACACCTTCAGCGAGGCCAGCACCTGCAGCACGAGGATGAGCATGGTGATGTTGCGCAGCAGCGGCAGCGTGACGGAGAACAGCTGCCGCCACTTGCCCGCCCCGTCGATCGAGGCGGCCTCGTAGACCGTGGCGGGGATGTTCTGCAGCGCGGCCAGATAGAGCAGGAAGTTGAAGCCGAGCGTCCACCAGGTGGTGGCCACCGCGATGGCCGCCATGGCGAAGTCGGGGTCCTGCAGCCAGGACTGCCCCTCGATGCCGAACACGCCGAGCACCGCGTTGATCAGGCCGAGCTCGGGGTTGTAGATCCACTCCCAGAAGAGGCTGACCACGGTCGAGGCCAGCAGGTACGGCAGGAAGAACGCCATCCGCCACACCCACTGCCCCGGCAGCCCCATGTTGACCAGCAGCGCCGCCGCCAGGGCCAGCACGACCAGCGGGATCGTGGTCATCACGGTGAACAGCACGGTGTTGCCGAACGTGGTCCACACCATCGGGTCGGTGAGGGCCTCGGCGTAGTTGGCGAACCCGACCACCCGCGGCGAGGCGCCGGCGGCGAGGTCGCGGTCGGTGAAGCTCATCCACAGGCCGTACACCAGGGGCCACAGCAGGAAGAGCGTGAAGGCGGCGAAGAACGGCAGCACGTACAGCAGCCCGCCCCGGCTCCTGGTCGTCTTCGAGCCGGTCGCGGCCGTCTTGCCCACGGCGCCCGGTTTGCTGAGGGTGGCCGACGTCATCGCTGCACCGCCTTGGACATGAGGACGTTGACTCTCTCGGCGAAGGCGGCGACGGCGTCCTTGACCGACGTCTGGCCGATCAGCACGTTCTGCACGATGCTGCCGAACTGGGTCATGAAGCTGGAGGCGGCCCCGGTGAAGGAGGACGGCGGGTCGTAGTGCAGGTAGGTCGCGGTGACCGCGTAGTCCCGGTTCGGCCGCAGCGCCTTGAACTCCGGGCTGTTGACCACGGGCTGGTAGGCGGGGGTGTGCCCGGCGCCGCCCCAGGGCAGCGAGTTCTTCAGGATGGCGGCCACCGCCTGGTAGGCCAGCTCGCGCCGGTGCTCGTCCGGGTTGTCCTGGTGCGGCAGCACGAAGGTGTGCGAGTCGCCCCAGTTGGCGTTGACGCCGGTGCCGAACATGTTCGGGATCGGCATGGCGCCCAGCGGCACCTTGGCGTCCTGGTACTGCGGCAGCTCCCAGACGCCGGAGAAGACCAGGCCGGAGTCGCCGTTGAGGAAGGCAGAACTGGCGGTGGCGTAGTCGGCGCTCTTGGAGGCCACCTCGCCGTCGACCAGGCTGCGCATCGCCTCGACCGCCGCGCCGAACGCCTCGGCGTCGTAGCCGAACGTCTCGCCCGTCAGGTCGAAGGTGGCGCCGTGCTGGGTGTAGAAGGTCCAGAACAGCCGCCACACCTGGGCGCCGTCGCCGAGGAAGCCGTAGGACAGCCCGTACGGCTTGCCGGTGACCTTCTTGAACTCCCGGCCGAGGTTCTTCATGTCCTCCAGGGTCTTGATCTCCGGCAGCCTGTCGCCGGATTCGAGCACCCCGGCCTTGCCGGCCAGCTCGGTGTTGAAGAACGCCACGAACGTGTGCGAGTCCAGGGCCAGGGCGAAGGTCTTGCCGTCGACCATGGAACTCTTCCAGGCCGGGGCGGTGAACGACTGCTCCGTGATGCCGTAGCGGGCCAGCCGGTTCAGGTCCCAGGGGTCCAGCAGGCCGCCGGGAGCGTATCCGGCCAGGCGCGACATGTGCGCGATGCCCAGGTCGGGCGCCCGGCCGCCGGCGGCGGACATGGCGAGCTTGGTGTAGTAGGGGGCGCCCCAGGACAGGACGATCTGCTTGATATGCGCGTCCGGCAGCTCGGCGTCGGCTTTGTTCACGATCGCGTTCATGCGCTCGCCGTCACCGCCGGTGAGCAGATGCCAGAACGTGATCTCCTGCGAACTTCGGCTCGCGGGCCCCGTGCCGCAACCGGCCAGCAGCGCCGACAGGCCTGCGGCTTGCAGCACCCTACGGCGGGAGAGCCGGATATTGGGCGACTTGCTCATTTGTGGTCCTTGCAGAGGATCCGGCGGCCCGCACAGCGGTGGGTAGCCGGATGTTGGCTCCGGTTGGAGGGAGTGTGGCACACTCTGCTACGTAGCAAAAGGACTTGACTTCTCCCGAAACTTGCGAATTGTTAGGTTGTCTGATGAGCACCGTTCCCCTTGACGTGCCACGCCCGGAATATCCCCGCCCGCAGATGGTCCGCCCCGACTGGCTCACCCTCAACGGCCCCTGGCAGTTCGAGATCGACGCCTCGGACTCCGGCCTGGAGCGCGGCCTGCGCGAACGCGAACTCGCCGGCACCATCACCGTGCCCTTCGCGCCGGAGTCCGAACTGTCCGGGCTCGGGCACACCGACTTCATGGAGGCGGTGTGGTACCGCCGTACCGTGACCATCCCGGCCGCGTGGACGGGCCGCAGGACACTGCTGCACTTCGGCGCCGTGGACCACGACGCGACCGTCTGGGTGAACGGCGTCGAGGTGGCCCGCCACCGCGGCGGCTTCTCCCCCTTCACCGCCGACCTGTCGGCCGCGGCCCGGCCTGGCGAGCAGGCCACGATCGTGGTCCGCGCCCGCGACTCCCGGCACGGCCCCCAGGCGCGCGGCAAGCAGTCGGCCAGATACCACAACTACGAGTGCCTCTACACCCGCACCACCGGCATCTGGCAGACGGTCTGGCTGGAGCCGGTCCCCGACGTGCACCTGCGCCGCCCGCGCATCACCCCTGACGTCGCCACCTCCTCCTTCACCGTCGTCACCCCGCTGTCCGGCAACCGCCCCGGCGACACGGTCCGCGTCACCGTCTCCGACGGCGCCGGAACCGCCGCCACCGCCACCACCCGCGCCGACGTCGACCTCGCCCCCTCACTGCGCGTCGAACTGCCGGCCGACCGGGTACGCCTGTGGGAGCCGGGCGACGGCTTCCTCTACGACGTCACGATCGAACTGCTCGACGCCTCCGGCGCCGTCACCGACACCGTGGACAGCTACGCCGGGCTGCGCTCGATCGCCATCGACGGCAAGCGCGTGCTCATCAACGGCCGCCCCGTCTTCCAGCGGCTCGTCTTGGACCAGGGCTACTACCCCGACGGCCTCATGACCGCCCCCACCGACGCCGCGCTGCTGCGTGACATCGAACTGTCGGTGCAAGCCGGCTTCAACGGCGCCCGCCTGCACCAGAAGGTGTTCGAAGAGCGCTTCCTCTACCACGCCGACCGGCTCGGCTACCTGGTGTGGGGCGAGTTCGGCGACTGGGGCGCCCACGACGGCCGCGAGCAGCGGCCCTCCGCCTCCTTCATCACCCAGTGGCTGGAGGTCCTCGAACGCGACGTCTCCCACCCGTCGATCATCGGCTGGTGCCCGCTCAACGAGACCCGCCAGCCCATCCACGACCGCCTCACCCAGCTCGACGACGTCACCCGCGGCATGTTCCTGGCCACCAAGCTCACCGACCCCACCCGCCCTGTCATCGACGCCTCCGGCTACAGCCACCGCGTCCCCGAGACCGATATCTACGACTCCCACAACTACGAGCAGGAACCCGCCGAGTTCGCCGGCCAGCTCAGCGGCCTGGCCAAGGACGAACCGTACGTCAACGACGAATCCGGGCAGGACATCTCCGTCCCCTACCGCGGCCAGCCGTACTTCGTCAGCGAGTACGGCGGCATCTGGTGGAACCCCGCGCTCGCCGGCACCACCCAGGACGCCGCCCGCGTCACCTCCTGGGGCTACGGCCAGCGCGTGCGCAGCGAGGAGGAGTTCCACGCCCGCTTCGCCGGCCTGACCGACGCGCTGCTGGACGATCCGGGCATGTTCGGCTACTGCTACACGCAGCTGACCGACGTGTTCCAGGAGGAGAACGGCATCTACCGCTTCGACCGGACGACCAAGCTCGACGTCGAACGGGTCCGCGCCGTCCAGCTCCGCCAGGCCGCCTCGGAACGCACCTCCGGCTGACCCCGGCCGGGTCAGTGGCTGGGGTTGCGGCGGGCGATGGAGGCGTTGAGCGCGGTGGCGAAGGCGGTCCAGGCCGCGTACGGCAGCAGCAGCGCCCCCGCCGCCCGGTCGGCCCGCCCGGCCCGGCGCACCAGGGCCAGGTTGGAGGCGTTGAGCAGCACGATCTCCGCCAGGGCCAGGCGCGGCGAGCGGGCCTGGAAGAACAGCGCGGGCCAGGCCGCGTTCAGCGCCAGGTTCACCGCCAGCGCCCGGCCGAGCGCGCCCCGGCCCTCCTCGTCCGCGCGTGACAGCGCCCTGGCGCCGCCGTAGGCGATCAGCCCGTACAGGGGCGTCCACACCAGCGGGAAGGCGCGGGCGGGCGGCTGCCAGGAGGGTTTGCCGAGCCGCCGGTACCAGGCGGAACCCGACGTGGTGGCCAGGCTGCCGGCGACGGCGGTGGCCGCGGTGGCCAGGGCGGTGGCGAGCAGGGTGGTGGCACGTGTCCTTTTCATGGCCGATGCCCCTACCCGCGCGCCCGCGCCCCAGACGGCCGCGGCACCGCTGGTCGCGGCGTTCCGGCCGGGACCGCTGGTCGCCGCCGCTCCCGGCCGGGAGCGGCGTTCCGGCCGGGAGCGGAGGCCCGTCGATCCAGCCAGGAGCAGCGGTCCGTCGACGAACGGTCGCGTCATGCGTACGAGCCGGTGACATTCGCCCTGAAACATCACAGCCATGACCAACAGCGCGCGCGATCAACGCGTCCCTCTCCGAACACCCGCCTCCCGCCTCGCCCGGGGAGCGCGATGACGGGGCACGACGGGGACCACGCAGGCGGCATGGACGCCGATTCCGTGCGAAAGGTCGGGCGACGGCGGCTGCTCGGATGGAGCGGGCTGGCCGCCGGTGCGGTCGCGGCCGGCGGGCCGCTGGCGGGCGCCGTGCTCGGCAGCACCCCCGCCACCGCGGCCGAGGCGTCAGTGGGCGAGGCGTCAGCGATCGGGGCGTCAGCGGCCGGGACGTCCTGGCGGGACCGGCTCCCGCCGGACACCCTGCCCGGCGGCGCCTACGACCGGTTCGTGGCGGAGCTGGCCGCCCAGGACAAATTCTCCGGCGTCGTGCTGCTGTCGTACCGGGGTCGGACGGTGCTGTCGCGCGCCCACGGCATGGCCGACGAGGAGAAGGGGATCCGCAATCACGAGAACGTCGCGTTCAACCTCTCCTCGGCGGGCATGCCGTTCCTGCCCGTGGCCGTCCTGCAACTGGTGCAGCGGGGCCAGGTGAAACTCTCGGACCTGGTGGGCGCCCACGTGAACGGCCTGGCCGCCGACCTCGCCGCGCAGGTGAGCATCCACCACCTGCTCACCGGCACGTCCGGGATCGACGCGCCGGCACCGGACGTGCACCGCGTCTTCACCAGCCGGGAAGAGGTGCGCGAGTACCACCGGCAGTGGGCCAGGCAGGCGACGCTGAGGGCGGCCCCCGGCTCGAACGACGCCGCCAACGGCCACACCGCCGGCGGCGGCGCCGCCTTCGCCATCACCGCGCAGATCGTGGAGGCCGTCACCGGCACGACGTACTGGGACTACATGCACGAGCACGTCTTCGCGCGCGCCGGCATGCGCGGCTCGGGGTACTACACCAGGACGCAGTGGCTCGCCGACGAACGCATCGCCCACCCCTACATGCGCCAGCCGGACGGCGGCCGGGTGGACGGCGTCCGCAACCTGGACAAGGACAGCATGAGCCGGCAAGGGCCGGGCGAGAACCCGGGCCGCGCCTTCGTCGGCAACGTCTTCGCCACCGCGCCGGACCTGGCCAGGTTCGCGCACGCGCTGAGCGGCGGCACAGTGCTGGAGCGGCCCTACGCCGACCTCTACACCGGCGCCAAGCGCCCCCATCCCGGCGACCGGCTCGGCAGCCCGTCCTTCGCCTCGTACGCCGGCCCGATCCGCATCAGCGGCGGCCAGTGGGAGTTCAACCGCGGCGGCGGCAGCGGCGGCATCTCCGCGAGCTGGACGGTCTACCTCGGCTCCGGCTGGACCGGCGTCGTCCTCAGCAACTACGACGAACTGCCTGACTTCCCGGAGATCCTCCAACGACAGGACGAGGCCATCACCGGCCGCTCGTCCGACCCGGGTGAGGGAGGAGGCGGGGTCAGGTGAGGCCGGCGTCGTGGGCCAGGAGGGCGATCTGGGTGCGGTTGTCCAGGGCGAGCTTGGTCAGGATGCTGGACACGTGGGCCTTGACCGTCGTGACGCCCATGGTGAGGTCGGCGGCGATGTCGGCGTTCGTCCTGCCCTGGGCGATGGCCAGGGCCACCTCGTGCTCGCGCGGCGTGAGGGCGGCCAGGGCGGCGCGGGCGCGCTCGTAGGCGCCCGCCTGGGCGACGGTGCGTTCCATCAGCCGCCGGGTGATGCGCGGCGACAGGATCGGATCCCCCGCGGCGACCCGGGTGACCGCCTCCACGATCTGCGCCGGCGAGGTGTCCTTGAGCAGGAACCCGGCGGCGCCGGCACGGAGCGCGTGCAGCACGTTCTCGTCGGTGTCGAACGTGGTCAGCACGATCACCTCGGGCGGCCGGGCACGGGCGCGCAGCCGGCGGGTCGCGGTGATGCCGTCCACACGTGGCATCCGCAGGTCCATCAGGACGACGTCGGGCGCGTGGGCGTCGGTGGCGGTGATGGCCTCCTGCCCGTCGGCCGCCTCGGCGACCACGCTGATGCCGCCGGAGCCGTCGAGCATCATGGACAGCCCGGCACGGACCAGGGCGTCGTCGTCGACCAGAAGCACGCGGATCACCCGGGCCATGGTAGCCGGGCCCGCAGCAGGAACTCACCCCCGGTCTCCTGGTGGTCGAGCTGCCCGCCGGCCAGGCGGACCCGTTCGGTGAGCCCGACCAGGCCGAGCCCGCTGCCGGGCACGAGCGGGGCGGCGTCCGCCGTCGGCGCCGGGTTGCGCACGTGCGCCCGCAGGGTGTCGCCGGGCGCGGCGACCAGGGTCACCTCGACCGGCTCGCCGGGGGCGTGTTTGCGGGCGTTCGTCAGCCCCTCCTGGACGACCCGGTAGGCGGTCATCGACACGGCCGGCGGCAGGGCGGCGGTGTCGCCGGCCCGCTCGTCCACTCGTACCGGCTGGCCCGCCTGGCGGGCGTCGGCGATCAGCTCGGGCAGGTCGGCCAGGCCCGGCCGGGGCGCGAGCTCGTCGGACTCGTCATCCTCCTCACGGAGCAGGCCGATCACCTGGCGCAGCTCCTCCAGAGCCTGGTGCACGCCCGCGCGGACCACGCCCGCGGCGGCGGCGATCCGGTCGGGCGAGGAGTCGGGACGGTATTCCAGCGCCCCCGCGTGGGTGGCCACCAGGGACAACCGGTGGGCCAGCACGTCATGCATGTCACTGGCCAGCCGCCGCCGTTCGGCCATGCGCGCCTCGGCCACCCGCCTGCCCTGCTCGGCCTCGGCCCGGCTGGCGCGCTCGCGCAAAGAGATGAGCAGGGCGCGGCGGGAACGGGCCCACGAGCCCCAGCCGAGCAGCGCGCCGTAGGAGGCGCAGATGAGCAGCAGCCACCACGACAGCGAGATGCCGGAGTTGGGCCGCCACCACCCCTGCACCACATGAGCAGCCATGCCCGCGGCGGTCACCGCGGCCGCGACGGGAAACCGCCTGCGCAGCGACACCTGCAGCGCCCCCATGGTCGCCGCGGGGGTGGCCACCGGGGACAGCGTGGCCAGCACCGTGGCGACCAGCGCGCCGTGGACCGGCCACCACAGCTGGGCGAGCGCGGCGGCCAGGCTCACCACCGCGAGCGCCACGTCCAGCCCCCAGGTGGATCCGCCCGCCTGCCCCCACAGCGCCAGGGCGGTCAGCGCGCCCATGGCGAGGATCACGCCTGCCACGGCGAAGGGATGCGGGCGTCGGCTCTGGCTCATCGGCCCAGGCTAACCGCCGGTACGGCGGGCCCATCACCTACCAAAGTCGGAGGCGTACCCCACCCGGGAAGGACACGGCGCGACCGTGCGCCCGATGTGCCGGGGTGGGCCGGCGGGCGAGGCTTGGCGGCATGAACACCACCCCGAACTCCCAGCCGACCGCCGCCCAGTCCCCCACCCAGTCCCCCGCTCAAACCCCCGCTCAAACCCCCGCCCAGTCCCCCGCTCTGTCCCGCGTGAAGCGCCTGCTCACCGTGATCGGCGCGGCCGTGGCCGCTCTCGCCGTCTGGGCCCTGGCGGTCCCGGTGGCCGGAACCGACCTGAGCGCGCGGATGGGCGCCGGCCCGCAGCCGATCGGGCCGGCGTTGGTCGCGCTCGCGAGCCTGGCGGCCGGGCTGGCCGGCTGGGCGCTGCTCGCCGTGCTCGAACGCTTCACCGCCAAGGCCCGCCGGATCTGGACGATCACCGCCCTGGCCGTGCTCGCCCTGTCCCTGACCGGCCCCCTCGGCAGCGCCACCGGCACCGCCGCGACGCTGGTGCTGCTCCTGATGCACCTGGTCGTCGGCGCCGTCGTCGTCCTGGGACTGACCCGGCGCTGAACGCCACCCGCACGCGCGCCCAGGACCTCTGGAACTGGGCCCGATGCTGAACGCCCCCGCACGCGCCCTTCACCCACGCCACCCCCACAGGAGCGCTGACATGACAGTCCTCGCCCGAGCGATCGACGTCACCCGCCGCTACGGCGACGTGCTCGCGCTCGGCCACGTCTTACTCGACATCCGGGCGGGCGAACTGGTCGGCCTGCTCGGCCCCAACGGCGCCGGCAAGTCCACCCTGATCAACCTGTTCGCCGGGCTGCGCCGGCCCACGTCCGGCACGGTCGAGCTGTTCGGCGGCTCGCCGCTGGACCCGGTCATGCGGCGCGGCATCGGCGTCACGCCCCAGGAGACCGGGCTGCCCGAGTCGCTGCGCGTCGGCGAGATCACCCGCTTCGTCTCCGCCCACTTCCCCGACCCGGTCGGGACGACGGAGCTGCTGGCCGGGTTCGGCCTGGAAGATCTGGCCAGGCGGCAGGTCGGCGGGCTGTCCGGCGGGCAGCGGCGGCGGCTGGCCGTGGCGCTGGCGTTCGCCGGCCGGCCGAAGCTGGTGTTCCTCGACGAGCCGACCACCGGCCTGGACGTCGAAGCCAGGCGGGCGCTGTGGGACGGCATCAGGTCCTTCCACGCGGAAGGCGGCACCGTCCTGCTCACCAGCCACTACCTGGAGGAGATCGAGGCCCTGGCCGAGCGGGTCGTGGTCGTCGGCTCCGGCCGCCTCCTGGCCGACGACACCGTGACGGCCGTACGCGGCCTGGTCGGCACCCGCCGCGTCTCCCTCGTCGCCGCCCACCTGCCGGAGCTGCCCGGCGTGCTCGCCGCGGAACGCTCGGGCGACCGGTTCGAGCTGGTCGTCAACGATCCCGACCGGCTGGTCGTGGAGCTGGTACGCAGCGGGACGCCGTTCTCCGGCCTGGAGATCAGGCCCGCCACCCTGGAAGAGGCCTTCCTCGCCCTCACCTCGAAGACGCCCGCGCATGCCTGACCCGGGCCCCGGCACCACCCCGGAGAAGAACGCGCCCCAGCCCCCGCCCCGAAGGAGACCTCGATGTCCAGCCTGGTCCTCGCCCACACCCGCTACCTGCTGATCGAGCAGATCAGGGTGCCGATCGCCATCCTGGCCAGCGCGTTCTTCCCGGCCATCTCGATGCTGGCGTTCGTGGTGCCGTTCGCGGGCCGGGACCCGGTGGCCGCCACGACGGCGACGGGCTCGCTGATGTTCTTCGGCGCCATGTCGGCCGCGCTCGTCGGGCTCGGCAACTCGGTCTCGCAGGAACGCGAGCTGCCCTGGAACCCGTACCTGCGCACCCTGCCCGCCGGCCCGCTCCCGCGGTCCGCCGGGCGGATCCTGTCCACGCTCGCCGTGATGCTCCTGTCGACGATTCCCGTGCTGGTGGTGGCGGCGCTGTTCACGGAGGCCGCGATCACCCCGGGCCGGCTGCTGCTGGGGCTCGGCGCGCTGATCGCCGGCGTCGTGCCGTTCATGCTGATGGGGCTGTTCGTCGGCTTCCGGCTCGCCTCCAAGGCGGCCATGGCGGTGTCGCAGCTGCTGTTCTTCCCGATGGCCATCCTCGGCGGGCTGCTGCTCCCGCCCCAGGTGCTGCCGCGGTTCGTCCAGGACGTGTCCTCGTACGTGCCGACCAGGGGCGCGGCCGAACTGATCTGGTGGGCCGTCGCCGACGCCCGGCCGAGCGCGATCTCGCTGGTCATGCTGGCCGTCTGGACCGTCGCCATGGCGGCGGGCCCCGCCCCGGCCCCCCCCCGCCTGGCCCTACCGCCGCGACGAGGGCCGCCGCTTCTCCTGACCGTCCGCCGCCTACCCGTCCGCCGCCTGACCCTGCCTGTCCTCGGGCCCGTCCCCGAGCTGGGGCGCGGGCCGGGCGAGGTCGGCGAGGAGGTCGTCGAGCACGCGATCGAGAGCCGCGCTGTTGGCCGGGGAGAACCAGGTGGTGCGCACGCGTTCGTTGCTCCCGTTCGGCGTCTCGTGGTCGGCGGCGAGCTGCTGCAGCGACCGGCTCTCATCACCCAGCGCACGCCCGACGCCCTGGAACAGGCCGCGCACATAACGGGAGGCCACCTCGGCAGGAACGCCGTGACCGACGGCCCACGACGTGAGCGCGGCCAGATATCCGAAATGGGTGGTCAGCGTCCCCGTCAGGGCGGAGAACACGTTGAACGCCGCCTCGTCCCCGACCGGCAGCGTCCCGCCCAGGCGCGCGAAGAGGGCCTCCACCGCAGGATGGGCCGGGCACGTCACCGTCACGGAGTCGCGCTCACGGACGGCGGGCAACGGAATGGCCCGCACCAGCGGAGCACCGGTGCCCAGGATCCCGCGCAGCTCGTCGTCCCCGACCCCGGCCATCAGGTTCACCACGACCGTGCCGTCGTCCACGCGCAGTCCCGCCAGCGCCTCATGCCGGTCACGAGGACGCACCGCGATGATCACCAACTCGGACCGGTCCACCACCTCCTGGTTGCCGGCACACACCCGCACGTTGTCATAACGCCCGGACAACTCGGCGGCCGTACGGGCGCCACGGGGCGACAGGAACACCTCGAGCGGCTCACCGGCCCCCTCGCACAGGCCGGTCACGATGGCCCGGCCGATCTCCCCGACCCCGATGACGCCCACACGCCGCACGTTCACTGTCTCGCTCACGCCGCCCACCCTACGCAAACGCCCGCACCCGCCATCAGGCAGCACCGCAGCTCACCGGCTCAGCCCCGCACCGCACCAGCGGCCAAAACTTAGCCCTTGCGCTAACCATCGCCCATCCGCAACACTTAGCCGCATGGCACACCATTCGGCGCAGCTGGACGGCGTCTTCGTCGCCCTCGCCGACCCCACCCGCCGCGCCGTCGTCCGCCGCCTCGGCCACGGCCCCACCAGCGTCGGCGACCTCGCCCGCGAATTCCCCATGACCCTCCCCTCGTTCATGAAGCACGTACGAACCCTCGAAGCCAACGGACTCATCCACACCACCAAATCCGGCCGCGTCCGCACCTGCGTGCTCAACCGCGAACGCCTCACCCTCCTCGGCGACTGGCTCGAAGAACAACGCCGCCTCTGGGAGGACCACACCGACCGCCTCGAACGATTCGTCACCGACCCACAGGAGCACACCCCGTGAACCCCGACCTCGACCTCACCCTGGAGCGCATCATCCGCGCCCCCCGCACCACCGTCTGGAACGCCTGGACCGACCCCGCCCGCCTGGAACGCTGGTGGATCCCCGCCCCACTGGCCTGCCGGGTCGACCGCCTGGACCCCCGACCGGGAGGCGCGTTCGTGACCCGCATGAGCGAAGGCGGCGCCGACTTCGCCCCCCACCTCGACGCCTGCTTCCTCGCCGTCGACGAACTCGAACGCATCGTCTTCACCAACGCCATCACCAGCGACTGGCGCCCCGCCCACCCGGCCCCCGTCGCCATGACCGCCACCATCACCCTCGCCGACCACCCCGACGGCACCGACTACCGCGTCCTCATCCGCCACGGCGACCCCGAATCACGCGCCCACCACGACAAACTCGGCTTCGCCGACGGCTGGGGCACCGTCACCGCCCAACTGGCCGCACTCACCGAGACCACCACACGATGAAGATCGCCCTGCTCCACTTCGTCACCCTCGACGGCGTCAGCCAAGGCCCCGGCTCCCCCGACGAGGACACCACCGACGCCTTCACCCGCGGCGGCTGGCTCGTCCCCCACATCGACCCCACCTTCGTCCAGCGCACCTCACAATGGCTCGACCTCGCCGACGCCCTGCTGCTCGGACGACGCACCTACGAAGCCTTCGCCCGCGACTGGCCGAAGATCACCGACCCGGCCGACCCCTACGCCACACGCATGAACACCCTCCCCAAATATGTCGCCTCCACCACCCTCACCGAAGGCGCCTGGCACCCTGCCACCGTGCTCAACGGCGACCCGGCCCAGACCATCCCCCCACTGAAAGCACGACCAGGACGCGAACTGCAGATCCACGGCAGCGCCCGCCTGGCCGACACCCTCCTCGCGGCCGGCCTCGTCGACACCATCCGCCTCGTCGTCGCCCCCACGATCCTGCGCACCGGCCGCCGCCTGCTCGCCCGGCCCGGCGCCACCTCCGGCCTGCGCCTGACCCGGCACGAGGCGACACCCAACGGCCTGCTGCTCCTGGAATACGCGACCACCGGCCAGGCGACACAGGGCACCTACGAAGGCGTCACCGCCTTCATCGACCAGAAACCCTCATAACCCCCGACCAGCCGGCGCCCCGGCTCAACGCGCCCCGTCCAACACCGGCTTCACATCCACGACCGGCGTACCGTCCACCGCCTCCAGATCGGCCACCCGCACCCGCAACCCCTCGACCGCCAGCACCCGCACCCGATGCAACCCGACCGGATTCGGCCGATCGGCCGAACGCGTGCTGAACACCCCCGTCAACGGATTACGCACGTCATCACGCGGATGCACCGCGAGCACGGACCGATCGGCGAGATGCAGCCACGTCAGCACGAACACCTCATCGCCCGCCGCCAGATCACCGATCCCCTCGGCCACCGCCGCATCGAACCGCAACCAGGCATCCGGCGCACCCTCCACCCCCTGCTTCGGCGCACCCCCCGGATCCGTCAACGACGACTCCACAACCGCGACAGGACGAATCTCGAACGTCATGCACCACCCGTACCCGACAACGGCCCGACACGCCAGGGCCCCAAGGCCCGTCACACCGGAGCAGGCTCCTGCGCACCGTCCCCCAACGCTCCGAAACGCCACTCACCCCGGCCGAGCAACTGCAACTCATGCGTGTGATGCCGCTCCACCGTCGAACGATGACTCACACTCACCACGATCGTGTCCGGCAACTCCGCCCGCACCAACCGATACAGCTCGAACTCCAACCCCTCGTCCAACGCCGACGTCGACTCATCCATGAACACCACCTTCGGCCGCGTCAACAGAATCCGCGCGAACGCGATCCGCTGCTGCTCCCCCGGCGACAACACCTTCGCCCAGTCCTGCACCTCATCCAGCCGATCCACCAGATGCGGCAGCGACACCCGCTCCAGCACACCACGCAGCACCTCGTCACCGAACGCACCCCCACCACCCGGATACGAGACCACCGCACGCAGATCGCCCAGCGGCACATATGGCAACTGCGACAGGAACATCGTCTCCTCCGGCCCGCACGGCCGCGTCAACGTACCGCTCGTGAACGGCCACAACTCCGCCAGACTCCGCAACAACGTCGTCTTCCCACTCCCCGACGGCCCCGTCACCACCAACGTGTCCCCCACCTCCAACCGCAGATCCAACGGCTTGATCAACTGCCGCCCATCAGGCGTGCGCACCTCCACATCCTTCAACGCCACCGCCCCATCCGCACACGGCAACGTCGTCACCACCGGCAACGCCCGCGCCTCCTCATTCGCCACCACCAACCCGTGCAACCGAATGATCGCCGCACGATACCCCGCGAACGCGTCATAAGCATTACGGAAGAACGACAACCCATTCTGAATCGCATTGAACGCCGACGCCGACTGCGTCAGATCACCCAGCCGCAACTCCCCCGCGAACAACCGCGGCGCCTGCAACAAATACGGCAACGGCACGATGCTCTGACTGATCGCGTAATTCCAGCCGTTGAACCCGATCGTCCGGTTCAAGTACCGCTTGTAATTCCACACCACGGGCGCGAACAACCGCCGCAACCCCGACCGCTCCGCCACCTCACCCCGATAGAACGCCACCGCCTCCGCCGCATCCCGCAACCGCACCAGCGCATACCGGAACGCCGCGTTGGTCTTCTCGTTACGGAACGCCAGCCAGATGATCGGCCGCCCGATCCAGAACGCCACCACCGTCGCGATCACCACATAGACCAGACCGATCCAGAACATCGCCCGCGGAATGTCCATACCGAAGATCGACAACGTCCCCGACAGACTCCACAGAATCGCCGTGAACGACACCATCGAGGTCACCGCCGAAATCCCCCCGAACAACAGCGTGTTGCCCGTCCCCCCATTGCTCGGCAGGTTGGGCAACGGCCCGAAGCCGGCGGTCATCACATCGATGTCGGACTGGATCCGCTGATCCGGATTGTCGATCGTGTCGTCGATGAACCGCGACCGGTAATACGCCCGGCCCTTCAGCCAGTCCCCCGTCAGCCTGTTGGTCAGCCACACCCGCCACGCCAGCACGAACCGCTGCAACAAGAACAGATCCAGCAACAACCGGGCGATGTGTATCGCCGCCAGCACACAGAAGACCGCCAGCGAGGTCCAGAACCCGCGCTCACCGGACGCCCGCACCGCCGGCTCGTTCACGGCCATGCCCTGCACCGCCACCTGAAGGCTGGACAACATGTCATTGCCCTGATAGCTGAACAGCACGTCCAGCCGGACACCGGCGATCACCGACAGCAGCAGGGCCGACAACCAGAGCCAGGCCCTGACACTCCCGCGACCGGTGAAGTAGTCGCCGGTGATGCGCCAGAACTGCCTGCCCCACTCCGTGAAGAACCCGACCAGCGCCAGGACCCCCAAGGTGCACACCGCCGCGATCGCCCACGCCGTGGCGATCCACACCAGCGATGCCCAGACCTCGGAACTCCAGTCCAGCGTCGGGGTGAACAACTCCATTGGGGAAACGTATATGCACGGAGAGTGACGAGCACGCCGGACTGCTCAACTCACCTCAGGTGTCGCCCAGCCCCGGCATCACTCAGCGCACGGAGCCCCCGCCGGCCGCGTGCGCTGAGT
>NZ_BAAAMU010000154.1:0-23886 GCF_039529435.1 Nonomuraea maheshkhaliensis | reverse complement strand
CTGCCGCCCGAGCAGACCCCCCGCCCCGGCGCCCACCACCCCGCCGGCGGCGCCGGTGATCAGCCGCCGCCGGTCGAAGACGCGCAGCTCGTCACCTGCCCGCATCACGGCGGGCCGCTCGACGTCCGGCTCCACGTCCGGTTCCTCGTCCGGCCGCCCGTCACCGGCCGCGGGCCTCGCCGCCGGAGCCCCCACCGTGGCGGGCGGGGCCGGAAGCGTGGCGGCCGGGGCCATGGCGGCGTCAGGGACACGCGCGGGGATCCGGCCGCCGGACGCGCGGCGCAGCAGCCACGACAGCGCCCAGCAGCCGACGGCCACGCCGATCACGGTCGGCACGGCGTCGAGGGGCCCGGCGTCCGGCCGGGTCAGCACCGCCAGGAGCCCGATCACCCCGAACGCGGCCAGCCCCGCGAAGCCGTAGGCGAGCCGGCGGCGGGCCTGCACCCCGATGAGCGCGGCCACCGCGGCGAGCACGACCAGCACCCCGCCGATGAGGACGGCCTTGTCGTTCTCACCGAACGTCCTGATCGCGAAGTCCTTGAGGGGGGCGGGCGTCAGGTCGACTGCCGCGTCGCCGACGGCCACCACGGGAAACGTCCGCGGCCCGACGAGCCCGGCCGCGAGCTGCGCGATCCCGAGGGCCACGCCTCCGGACACCAGTCCCGCCAGGGCTCCCGCCCAGGCCGGCACCATTACATTCCTCTGCACACTTCCGAAGGTACGTCTCCGGCGGCGACGGACTTCTTACGCGATGGTTACGAGCCGAGCACCTCGGCGGTGGTCACGAGCCGAGCACCTCGCGCACGATCGGCGCCAGCCCGCGGAAGGCCCGGCCCCGATGGCTGATCGCGTCCTTCTCCTCGGCCGACATCTCGGCCGTCGTTCGCTCGTCGCCGTCGGGCACGAAGATCGGGTCGTAGCCGAACCCGTTGGAGCCCCGCGGCGTCATGACGAGGCGGCCCGGCAGCGTGCCCTCCACCACCCGCTGCTCGCCCGAGGGCAGCGCGAGCGCGGCGGCGCAGGCGAAGTGGGCGCCCAGCCGCTCGGCGGGCACGTCGGAGATCTGGGCCAGCAGCAGGTCGAGGTTGGCGCGGTCGTCGCCGTGGTTTCCGGCCCAGCGGGCGGAGAAGACGCCCGGCATGCCGTTGAGCACGTCGACACAGAGCCCGGAGTCGTCGGCCACCGCGGGCAGGCCGGAGCCCTTGGCGACGGCGTGCGCCTTGAGCAGGGCGTTTTCCTCGAACGTGACGCCGGTCTCGGCGACCTCGCCGATCGAGGGGAACTCCTCCAGCCCGACGACGTCGAACCCGGACAGGATGCGGCGCAGCTCCGCGATCTTGCCCGCGTTGCGGGTGGCCAGCACGATCCTCATGACCGCTCCCCTGACCGCAGGGCCTCCTGCTGGATCGAGGTCAGCTCCGCGCAGCCGGCCACGGCCAGGTCGAGGAGGCGGTCGAGGGCCCCGCGGTCGAAGGGCGCGCCCTCGGCGGTGCCCTGCACCTCGACGAAGCTGCCCTCGCCGGTCATCACCACGTTCATGTCGGTCTCGGCCGCGACGTCCTCGGTGTAGCAGAGGTCGAGCATCGGGACCGTGCCGACCACGCCGACGGACACGGCCGCGACCGAGCCGATGAGCGGGTCTCCCGGGCACATGCGCCGCTCGCGCATCCACGCGACCGCGTCGGCGAGCGCGACGTAGGCGCCGGTGATCGCCGCCGTCCTCGTGCCGCCGTCGGCCTGAAGGACGTCGCAGTCGAGCAGAATGGAGTTTTCTCCCAACGCCTTGTAATCGACGCAGGCACGCAGCGAACGCCCGATCAACCGGGAAATCTCGTGGGTCCGGCCGCCGATTTTGCCGCGGACCGATTCGCGATCGTTACGAGTATTGGTCGCTCGCGGCAACATCGCGTATTCGGCCGTAACCCAGCCCTGGCCGCTGCCTCTGCGCCAGCGCGGCACGCTGTCCTGGACCGACGCCGCGCACAACACCCGGGTCCCGCCGAATTCGACCAGCACCGAGCCTTCGGCGTGGGTCAGCCATTGCCTGGTGATGGTAATGGGGCGGAGCTGGTCAGGGTTGCGGCCATCCTGTCTGGACATGCAGATCACCCTATCTCCGCGACGCGACACCCTTGACCAAATGTGTCCGTCACATGGATCCTTACGCAATGACAACGGGGGTGTTGCGAAACCCTGACTTCCTCCGATTCCTCAGTTCGCACGTCGCGAACGAACTCGGAGCGAATATTTCCCGCGTGGCACTTCCGCTGGTGGCCGTGCTTGCTCTGCATGCCGGTCCGGCGGAAGTGGGGGTGCTGTCGTCGTTACAGACGCTGGCGTTCCTTCTGCTCGGGCTGCCCGCGGGCGTGTGGGTCGGCCGGATGCGCAAACGCCGGGTGATGATGGTGTCCGACCTGGCCAAGTTCGTGCTGCTCGGCAGCATTCCGGTGGCGTCCGCGCTGGGACTGCTGACGATCGAGATGATGTTCGTGGTCGCGCTGCTGGCCGGCGTGTCCCAGGTGTTCAACGACGTGGCCGACCAGACGTACCTGCCCGATCTGATCAGCGCCGGGCAGCTGACCGACGGCAACGCCAAGCTGGAGGTGGTCCGCGCGGGCGCGTTCCTGGCGGGGCCCGGCGTGGGCGGCACGCTGGTGCAGCTGCTGAGCGCTCCGCGCACGATGATGGCCACCGCGCTCGGCGCGCTCGCCTCGGTGCTGCTGCTGGCCACGATCAAGGCGCCGGACAAGCCGCCCGCCGACGTCGAGCGCACGCCGCTGCTGCGGGGCATCGGTGAGGGGCTCTCCTACCTGTGGCACCACCGCCTCTTACGGGCGTTCGTGGCCTCGTCGGCGATCGGCAACATGTGCGTGAGCGGCGTGCTGGCCCTGTCGGTGCTGTTCCTGGCCGAGACCGTCCGGCTGAGCCCCGGCGCGGTCGGGGCGCTGCTCATGTCGGGCGGCATCGGCGGCCTGCTGGGCGGCCTGACCGGAGGCTGGCTGGCGCGGCGGGTCGGCAGCGCCAGGATGACCTGGCTGGCCGTCACCATCGGCGCGCCGTTCGGCCTGCTCCTGCCGATGACGCAGGCCGACTGGCGGGTGGTGTGCTTCGCGATCACCTCGATCATGATCTCGTGGAGCGCGACGCTGATGAACGTGGGCCAGACCACCTACCGCCAGCTCGTCACCCCCGAACATCTGCTCGGCCGGGTCAACGCCTCGGTGCGCTTCATGACCTGGGGCATCATGCCGCTGGGTGCGCTGATGGGCGGGCTGGTCGCCCAGCAGGTGGGAGTGCGGCAGACCCTGTGGGTGCTCATGGCGGGCCGGCTGCTGGCGTTCGTGCCGCTGCTGTTCTCGCCGCTGCCGCGGATGCGCGAGTTCTCCGAGGTCGAGGCCAGGTCGTAGCCGGCTGCTCCGCGCTCACCCAAGCGGCTCGCCGCAGTGGCTCAGCTCAGTGACTCAGCTCAGTGACTCAGCTCAGTGACTCAGCTCAGTGACTCAGCTCAGTGGCTCAGCTCAGGTCGTAGACGACCCCGCTGCGGGCCAGCTCGACCGGGCCGCCGTAGCCGCCGCCGCACGCCTCCTCCAGGACGGTGGCCCGGTCGTTCCAGGGGACCAGGTGGGTGAGCACGAGCTGGCCGACGTCGGCCTTGGCGGCGTGCTCGGCCGCCTGGCGGCCGGTCAGGTGCAGGCCGGTGGGCAGGTCGGGGCCCTCCACGAACGACGCCTCGCACAGCAGCAGGTCGGCGCCGGCCGCCAGCTTGACCAGCTCGTCGGTCTCGCCCGTGTCGCCGGAGTAGGCGACGCTCCTGGTGCCGTTGGCGACGCGGAAGCCGTACGCCTCGACGGGGTGGTTGACCAGGCCGGCGGTGAGCGTGAAGGGCCCGATCTCGTACACGCCCGGCGTCAGCGTACGGAACTCGAAGGCGGTCTCCAGGCCCGGCTCGTCCGGCATGCCGTACGCCGCCCCCAGCCGCCGGGGCGCGTCGGCGGGCGCGTAGACGGGGACGAGGGGATAGGGGGCCCCGGGCCCGTAGGTGCGGGCCACGTGATAGCCGCAGATGTCGAGACAGTGGTCGGCGTGCAGGTGCGACAGGCAGATCGCGTCCACGTCGTAGATGCCGACGTGACGCTGCAACGCGCCCAGCGACCCGCTGCCGAGGTCGAGCAACATCCTGAACCCGTCCGTTTCGAGGAGGTAGCAGGACGCTGGGCTGTCGGGGCCGGGGTAGCTCCCGGAACAACCGACGATGGTCACCTTCATGTGGGCCTCCCGTTATAGGTAGTACCCCCCACTGGTGCGACTTCGACCACGTCGATCTCCGGGCCCAGGAAACGTCGCCCGAGCCGGGCGAAGAGCAGGGAGTCGCCGGTGGCGCGGAAACGGTGCCGGGGGGTGGCTCCGTTGCCGGCCGCCAGGTCGCGGTCGTGCAGGATGCGGTAGACGTCCTTCGCCGTCTCGTCGGCGCTGGAGATCAGCGTGACCCCCTCACCGGCGACGTACGAGATCGCGCCGGTGAGCAGCGGATAATGGGTGCAGCCGAGGATGATCGTGTCGCATCCGGCGGCCCTGACGGGCTCGAGATATTCGCGGACGACCTCGATGAGCTCGTCGCTCATCGTCTCTCCCCGCTCGACGTAGTCCACCAGGCGTGGGGCGGCCACACCGGTGAGCTGTACGTCGGGCGCCGCGGTGAAGGCGTCATGGTAGGCCATCGAGGCGATGGTGGCCCTGGTGGCGATCACGCCGACCTTGCCGTTGCGGGTGGCTCGCACCGCGCGCCTGGTGGCCGGCATGATCACCTCGACGACGGGCATGTCGTAGCGCTCGCGGGCGTCGCGCAGCACGGCGGCACTGGCGCTGTTGCACGCGATCACGAGCATCTTGACGTTCTGCTCGACCAGGTGGTCCATGACCTCCAGCGCGTACGCGCGAAGCTCGGCGATCGGCTTCGGCCCGTACGGCTGGCGGGCCGTGTCGGCCACGTAGGTGATGGACTCGTGAGGCAACTGGTCGATGATCGCCCGGGCGACCGTCAAGCCGCCGACCCCGCTGTCGAAGATCCCAATACTCGCGTCCGGCACGCTTAGAGGGTAGGCGACCTGCACGATCAACACTGCGTAAGAATGCTCACAGGTACGACATCTGAGCGTGACGCGGTGTTGTCTTGGTCACATCATGGCCGGTCAGCCCCGGCCCACCCGGGCGAGCTGGCGGGCCTGGGCGACGAGGCGGCCGGTGGAGTCGCGCACCTCGACCTCCTCGTCGAACCAGCCGTCGGAGACCAGCCGGCCGCTGCCGAGCAGGGTGAGCCAGCCGGGCGCGGGCAGGGCGCGCAGGTGCCAGGTGAGGTCCACGGTGGGCGCCCAGCCGCGCGCGCCGGCGGAGAAGACGACAGGTGGGAGGGCATCGACGGCCAGGGCCAGCACGTACGGGTCGGGGTGCTGGGGCTCGGCCAGCCTGAAGTAGGCCCGCGACTCCGGCCGGCCGGAGGGCTCGCCCTTGAGCCAGCCGATCGTGGGCGGGTCGAAGAGCAGCTCCATCTGGGCGTTGAGCGTCATCCCCGACTCGGGCTTCGGGTCGGGCAGTTTGGCGCATTCGTCAATGTGAGGCATCTCATAAGTGGCTTCATCGCTATAAATCGGCTCGGCGTCGTTCAGCGTGGCCGTGGTGATCAACGCTTCGATCCGCGCGACGCCGTCCTGCACGAGCGTCGCCCTGGCGAAGGCGACCGTCCGGCCCGCCTTGAGCGGCTCGATCCTGACCTGCGCCGGGCCCGCGGACGGCACCTTGAGGAACTGCGCCGTGGTGCTCACCGGATGCTCGAACGGCGAGGCGTCCACCGCCGCGCGCAGGATCACGGCCATCAGGTAACCGCCGTTGAGCGGCCCGCCGATCGCGTACCCGGGGTCGAGGCACACGTCGTAGGTGTTCTCGTCGGCCCTGATCGCCTGGGTGGCCTCGTCGAACTTCGTCATTCCCGCCCGCCTCCAGTCTGGAACCATGTTCTAGAGACTCTAGAGCATTCGCCCATCAGCGCGCCTACCTGCGAAAACGTGATTCGACTGACAACGTTTGATCATGGCAAGTGTCACCGAACTCCTGGGTCAGTCCGTTTGGGACTCCAACGGGGTGTGGGTCGGATTCGTGGTGGACATCCGGGTCGTCAAGCACAGGGGCGAACTGCAGCAGAGCCACACCGTGTACGGCCTGGTCGTCTCGATGCGGCGGGCGCCGCTGCTGCTCGGCCTCACGCGCGATCGCCAGGGCCGATCGGCCTGGCTCTCCCGGACGCTGGCCCGCATCGTGTACGTGGGATGCACGTTCGTTCCGTGGGAGAACGTCCTGGATTACGGGGGCGGCGAGGTCCACATCGACGTGCTGAGGAAAGAACTCAACCGCGTCTAATTTCGACTTCAGCACATTGCAAGCGGCCGTCTAGCAACATCAGCTACCTTCTCTGTGGTCAAAAGTCCACATTGTGAGTTGAGTGATGTCTGCGAACAATCCCCCCTATGGCCAGGATCCTGACCGGACCACGGCGTACAACTGGAACCAGGGGCAGCAGCCGGAGAGCGCGCCGACGGCGCAGTATCCGGGGCAGCCGTACCCGCCGCAGCAGCAGTATGGCCAGCAGCAGGGGCAGGGTGCCTACGGGCAGCAGGCGTCCTACGGCCAGCAGCCCTCTTCCGGCAACCAGTACGGCCAGCAGCAGCCTTCGTATGACGCGCAGTATGGCCAGCAGAGCCAGCAGGGCCACCAAAGCCAGCAGTACGGCCAGCAGGGCCAGTACGGCGGCCAGCAGGCCCAGGGCGGCTGGCAGCAGCAACCGCAGCAAGGCTGGCAGCAGGAGCAAGGTGGCTGGCAGCAGGAGCAGGGCTGGCAGCAGCAGGACCAGTACGCCCAGGGCGGCTGGCAGCAGCAGGGCCCCGAGGGCTTCGGCCCGCCCGAGCCCGCCAAGAAGGGCCGCAAGAACTGGGTGATCGCCATCGCCGCGGCTCTCGCGGTGGTGCTCCTGGGCGGCGGCGCGGTGTGGGCCGTGGGCGCCTTCGGCGGCGGCGGCACGCAGCCGAACGACGTCCTGCCCGGCAACTCCATCGCCTACGCCCGCCTCGACCTCGACCCGGCGGCGAACCAGAAACTGGCGCTGTTCCAGCTGGCCAGGAAGTTCACCGTCACCAAGGACAAGTTCACCGGCGAGGACCCGCGCAAGGCGCTGTTCGACACGCTCAACGACGGCGAGGACAGCAAGGTCGACTTCGCCAAGGACGTCGACCCGTGGCTGGGCAGCCGGGTCGGCTTCGCGGCCGTGCCCTCCGGCAAGGAGGAGCCCGACTTCGCGGTGGCCATCCAGATCAAGGACCAGGAGCTGGCCAAGAACGGCATCGCCAAGCTCATGAAGGGCGAGGAGTACGGCATCGCCTTCCGCGAGGACTACGCGCTGCTGAGCACCACGCAGGCGCTGGCCGACAAGTACGCGCAGGGCGAGGACAGCCTGTCCGACAACGCCGAGTTCAGCGACGACATGGGCGCCGTCGGCGAGCAGGGCGTGCTGTCGTTCTGGGCCGACATGGGCGGCCTGCTCGACCTGGCCAAGAAGGAGGTCAGCACCGACCAGCAGGCGGCGCTCGACATGATCAAGGACGCCAGGTTCGCCGGCGCCCTGCGCTTCGACAGCGCCTACGTCGAGCTGGCCGGGCTCGTCAGGGGCGCGAAGGGCATGACTCCCGAGGGCGACCTGCCCAAGGCCGCTCTGGGCACCCTGCCCGCCACCACGGCCGGCGCGCTGTCGATCTCCGGCCTGGACCAGGTCGTCAAGAAGCAGTGGGCCGAGATCGAGAAGCAGGCCGCGGCGGCCGGCGGCGCGCAGATCAAGAGCATGCTCCAGCAGGCCGAGACCTCGCTGGGGCTGAAGCTGCCCGACGACCTGGCCACGTTCGTGGGCCAGAACTTCACCGTCGCCGTGGACGGCGAGGGCCTCGACAGCGACCAGATCAAGGGCGGCGTGCGCATCGTCACCGACCCGGCCAAGGCGCAGGCGGTCCTCGACAAGGTCACGCAGGCGCTGAGCCAGAACGGCCAGGCCGCTCCCCAGATCGCCAAGGTCGCCGGTGACGGCGTCCTCGCGGTGGCGACGACGGACGAGTACGCCAAGAAGCTGGCCGGTGAGGGCACGCTGGGCGACTCGGAGACGTTCCAGACGGCGATCCCGAACGCGGACGACGTGAACTACGCGCTCTTCGTGGACCTGGACAAGGTGGAGAAGCTGTACCTGGCGTCCATGCAGGGCGACGACAAGGCCAACGCGCAGGTGCTGCGGGCGGTCGGCCTGAGCGGCACGCAGAGCGACACCGAGGCGACGTTCTCGCTGCGGCTGCTGTTCAACTGACCCACCGTCTCGTGGACGACGAGAGGCGGCCGGTCCGATCGGACCGGCCGCCTCTTCACGTGTCCTGAGGATCAGGCCCAGAACCGCCCCGACCTTGTAACGCGGCCTCGTAACGCAGCCTCAGAACGCCGGCCCTCAGGCCCAGAGCTGGCCTTCGAGACGCTCTTCGGCCTCTTCCAGCGTGCCCTCGTACGCCCCCGTGGACAGGTATTTCCAGCCCCCGTCGGCCACCACGAACGCGATGTCGGCCCGTTCGCCCGCTCTGACCGCCTTCGCGGCCACGCCCAGCGCCGCGTGCAGCGCGGCCCCGGTGGAGACGCCGGCGAAGATTCCCTCGGTGGCCAGCAGCTCGCGGGTGCGCCGCAGCGCGTCGGCCGAGCCCACCGAGAACCGGGTGGTCAGCACGGACTCGTCGTAGAGCTCGGGGATGAAGCCCTCGTCCACGTTGCGCAGCCCGTAGACCAGCTCGCCGTAACGCGGCTCGGCCGCGACGATGCGCACGCCGGGCACCCGCTCGCGCAGGAACCGCCCGACCCCCATCAGGGTCCCCGTCGTGCCCAGCCCGGCCACGAAGTGGGTGATGGTGGGCAGGTCCTCCAGCAGCTCGGGGCCGGTGCCCTCGTAGTGGGAGCGCCAGTTGGCCGGGTTGCCGTACTGGTAGAGCATCACCCAGGACGGGTTCTCGGCCGCCAGGCCCTTGGCCACGCGTACGGCCTCGTTGGAGCCGCCCGCCGCGGGCGAGGAGATGATCTCCGCTCCCCACATCCGCAGCAGCTGGCGGCGCTCCTCCGAGGTGTTCTCCGGCATCACGCAGATGAGCTTGTAGCCCTTGAGCTTGGCCGACATGGCCAGCGAGATGCCGGTGTTGCCGCTGGTCGGCTCCAGGATCGTGCAGCCGGGCGTGAGCCGCCCGTCCTTCTCGGCCTCCTGGATCATCCAGAGAGCCGGTCTGTCCTTGATCGACCCGGTCGGGTTGCGGTCTTCGAGCTTGGCCCAGATCCGTACGTCGGCGGAGGGCGACAACCTCGGCAGCCCGACCAGGGGTGTGCGGCCGACCGAGTCGATCAGCGAGTCGAACCGCATGTCATCCGCCGGCGACGGCGGGAAGGACGGTCACCGTGTCGCCGTCGGACACCGGCGTGCCGAGGCCGCCGAGGAAGCGCACGTCCTCGTCGTTCAGGTAGACGTTGACGAAGCGGCGCAGGGCGCCCTGGTCGACCAGGCGGTCCTTGATGCCGGGGTGGGCCGACTCAAGGTTGCTGATCAGCTCCTCAAGGGTGGCGCCCTCGGCGCTCACGGCCTTGGCCCCGTCGGTGTAGTTACGCAGGATGGTCGGAATGCGAACCTCGATGGCCATCGCGGTCAGTCTCCTCAGAAAGGTCGTCGTCCCATCGGCATGCAACGCCGACGGCTGGATGCGGATTCCAGCTCAGGAACAGTCGTAGAGGACGACAACCGGAGTGTGTGCGAACAGGAAGCTCTGCACAGGTCTGGCCATCATGGGAGAAACCTTACCTCTTCCTCCGTGATCACACCTTCGAGGATGCGGTAGGAGCGGAACTCCACCTCGTCCTCGTCCCGCGTGGAGACCAGGACGTAGTGGGCGCCGGGCTCGGAGGCGTAGGAGACGTCGGTGCGCGACGGGTACGCCTCGGTGGCGGTGTGGGAATGGTAGATGACGACGGGCTCCTCGTCCCGGTCGTCCATCTCGCGCCAGACCCTGAACTGCTCCATCGAGTCGAAGCGGTAGAAGGTGGGCGAGCGCTCGGCGTTCTCCATGGGGATGAACCGCTCGGGCACCCCGTTCTTGCCCGCGATGACGCCGCACGCCTCGTCGGGATGGTCGGCCCGCGCATGCGCGACGATCTTGTCCACCAGTTCCTGCGAGATCGACAGCATGCCCGGAAGCTACCAGAGGGCTCGGACCAGGCTGTCCTGGAGGTAGGTCAGCCAGTCGTAGGTGACGTAGGCCGGGTAACGGGGGTCGTCCTCGGACATCACGGCGACCTCGTCGTGGACCTCCTCCGTCACGTCGAGCTTGGTGCCGAGCGTCAGGCGCAGGTCGTTGAGCGCGCGCAGCCACGCCTGGGCCTCCTCCGGCGTCAGCTCGGCCCGCCCCGCCCTGGCCGTCTCGTGGACGGTGCGCGCGTCGGCCCGCTTGCCGTCGCGCAGCGTGGCCTCGGTGTAGCGGCGGAACTCGGCCGCCTCCTTCTCGTCCTGGTACGCCGACGGGAAGAGCCTGGCCAGCACCGGATCGGACGGCGCCGCGCTGTCGCCGATGCCCAGCGCCCGCTCCAGCGGGTCTTCACTGGTCTGCCCAGGCGAGACGATGCCGAGCATCATGGAGACGAGCGAGCGCAGCAGCGAGACCTCCGCCGGCTCGAACACGGTGACGACCGCGCCGTCCTTGCCGCGCGAGAATCCGGAAGTCACCAGTGCCACCTCGCTGTCCCCGATGCCGGGCCCGACTCGTGCCTCATTTGTTCGAGTCCGGCTGGACCGTCGCCCACAGGCCGTAGGAGTGGAGAATCTGCACATCCCTTTCCATCTCCTCGCGCGTGCCGCTGGACACGACCGCCTTGCCCTTGTGGTGCACGTCCAGCATCAGCTTCTCGGCCTTCTCCTTCGGATAACCGAAGACCGTTTGGAAGACATAGGTCACGTAGGACATGAGGTTGACCGGGTCGTTCCAGACGATGGTCACCCACGGCAGATCGGGCCGGACGTCCGATGACGGACGCTCGACGGTGATTGGAGCGGTGCTACCCACATCCCCGAGTCTGCCCTATCTGGGCCGTAGTCTTCGAGTCGTGAGAATGACCATGAGCACTGCGTTGCTCACAGATCACTATGAGCTGACGATGCTGCAGGCCGCCCTGCGCAGCGGCGCGGCCCACAGACGCGCGGTTTTCGAGGTGTTCGCCCGCCACCTGCCAGGTGGGCGCCGCTACGGCGTCGTCGCAGGAACGGGACGGGTCCTCGACCAGCTCGAACGCTTCCGTTTCGGTGACGAAGAACTCACCTATCTGCGTGAGCATCATGTCGTCGACGACAGCACTCTGGCGTTTCTCGCCGATTACCGGTTTTCCGGGAACGTCTACGGCTACCGCGAGGGCGACGTCTACTTCCCCGCCTCCCCGATCATGGTGGTGGAGGGCACGTTCGCCGAGGCGGTGCTGCTGGAGACGGTCACGCTGTCGATACTCAACCACGACTGCGCGATCGCCTCGGCCGCGTCCCGCATGACGAACGCGGCCGGCAAGCGGCCGATCATCGAGATGGGCTCGCGGCGCACCCACGAGGCCGCCGCCGTGGCCGCCGCCAGAGCCGCGTACATCGCCGGGTTCGCCTCCACCTCCAACCTGATGGCCGGGCACCTGTACGGCGTGCCCACGGCCGGCACGGCGGCGCACGCGTTCACCTTGCTGCACGACTCGGAGCGGGTCGCGTTCGAGGCCCAGATCGCCACGCTCGGGCCCGAGACGACGCTGCTGGTCGACACCTACGACGTGGCGGAGGCGGTGCGCACGGCCGTGGCGCTGGCCGGCCCGAAGCTGGGCGCGGTCCGCATCGACTCGGGCGACCTGGCGGCGGCGGCGCAGGAGGTGCGCGAGCAGCTCGACGCGCTCGGCGCCTTCGACACCCGCATCCTGGTCACCTCCGACCTTGACGAGTACGCCATCGCCGCCCTGGCCGCCGCCCCCGTGGACGGCTACGGCGTGGGCACCTCCCTGGTGACCGGCTCGGGCGTGCCGACGGCGGCGCTGGTCTACAAGCTGGTGGCCAGGGAGACGGCCGGCGGCAAGCTGCAGCCCGTGGCCAAGCGCTCGGTGGGCAAGCCGTCGCGCGGGGGCCGCAAGGAGGCGTACCGGCTGCTCGACGAGTCCGGCCGTCTTGAGACCGAGCTGATCACCACCGGCGGCCGTGTCCCCGAAGGCGGCATCCCCCTCCTGCACGAGCTCGTCCGCGACGGCGAGGTCGTCGGCCGCGAACCCCTGGACGCCGCCCGCGAACGCCACGCCGCCACCGTCGCCGCCCTCCCCCAGGAGGCCCTCCACCTCGGCCGGGGGTACGCGGCCATCCCCACGGAATTCGTCTGACGTATCGTTCTGCCCATGGGCAGTGCGCTGATCATCGTGGACGTGCAGAACGACTTCTGCGAAGGCGGGAGCCTGGCCGTGGCCGGGGGCTCCGAGGTGGCGGCGGCGATCACCCGCCACGTGACCGACCACGGCTACGACCACGTCGTGGCGACCCGTGACCACCACGTCTCCCCCGGCGACCACTTCGCCTCCGAGCCCGACTACGCCTCCAGTTGGCCCGCCCATTGCGTGGCCGGCACGCCCGGCGCGGACTTCCATCCCTCGCTCGACGTGTCCGAGGTCGAGGAGGTCTTCAGCAAAGGGGCCTACAGCGCGGCCTACAGCGGGTTCGAGGCCGCGTCGAGCGACGGGGAACCGCTGGCCGACTGGCTGCGCGAGCGCGGAGTGGACGAGGTGGACGTGGTGGGCATCGCCACCGACCACTGCGTACGCGCCACCGCGCTCGACGCCGTGCGGCACGGGCTCAAGGTCAGGGTCCTGCTCGACCTGACGGCCGGGGTGGCGCCGCAGACCACGGAGGCGGCGGTGGAGGAGCTGCGGGCGGCGGGCGCCGTACTGAGCGGCACGCCGCACGTGGGCTGAGAGCTAGGACGAGGCGGCGGTCACCCGCAACGCGTCGTCCAGCCTGGCGAACACCTCGAAGGCATGCCGCAACCCGGTGATCGCCAGCACCCGCGCCATGACCCCCTGCACCCCGCCGAGCAGCAGCCTGGTGCCCCTGGACTCGCACCGCTGCATGATGTCGACGAGCTCGTTCAGCCCCATGGAGTCGCAGAACGAGACCTCGCTCAGATCCAGGACCAGAAAGGCCTTGGGAGGAAGATCCCAGATGCGCTGCAGGTGCTCCTTGAAGATCGGCAGCGCACCGACGTCCAGCTCGCCTTCGAGCCTGACGATGATGGCGTTCCTGGAGAGGCCGGACACGACGGTGAGGGTCGACCTTCCGGTGGCCTCAGACGACATGGGAGAAAGTCCTTCTGTTTGTCGTGAAACGGCTCTCAGAACGCCCAAGGTGGTTGTTGCCGCTTCCACCGAGCTTCTAACAGCAGGCCACTGCTCTGTGTCCAAAAGCACAGAGTCACGCATCGTGACCATCGGCCCGGCACCGGCCATGTGCCTCCTGAGCTGGGGCTCTCGGATCGCCGGGCCGTGCCGCCTCAGACGGGCCGCAGGGTGATCAGGTAGGCGAGGGCCAGCACGACGAGGAACACGAGCAGGACGCTCGTGCCACTGATCATCACGATGACGCGGGCCTGGCGAACGAGCTGACGTATCGCCGCGAGGACCAGAGCCATCATGGCCCCCAGGGCGAGGAGCGTGAGACTTCTGGACTCGAGCGAGCCCGACATCACCACCGAAAGGTGAAGGTGAATCATGGTCATGAAAGTCATCCTCGTGAGTGACGTGACAGGACGAGAAACGTTCGCGAGCAGCCGGATGCCGGTCGGGCATATCATCATGCGTTCGCCATGACAGCCTCGCCTTCAAGCCCTTGAATGGTTCTGCCGGGCGGTGCCGACAAGGCGAGTGTGCGTTCGCACGACAAGTGAAGACAAGTTCAAATGATCTACGACCGGCAATTCATATGAAGACCTGGATTCAATGACCGGCCGATGCCGCTTTTCTGCCGCCGGTCGAAGTTCAGCGCGATTTCGAAGGCGACGGCGCGCCCTGGCCGGCGGCGTGCGCTTGAATGCATCGCACCAACCCCACGAGCCACTGCTCATTGAAGTTCAGCCGAAGTCAGCTGAATCGGCGCACGTATTCTCCGGCCTGCGACCGGCCCCCGTGCGGTGCGATTCGGCGGGCCGCCTGATGAGCATGGAGACAAGCCTCCCTCGACTCGCATGCTCAGGCGATGTTTACTGAAGGCTGAAGTACAGGCGATAGGGGTCTGAGGGTGGGAGACGAGCCATCGGGCGGACTGGCTGGCCGACTATGTGACCTTCGGGAACGCCGCTGGCCGGGGCGGAGAATCACCCAAGCAGAACTGAGCCGTGCCTTGCAGGTGAGCGTCCCGTCGATCTCTTCGTGGGAGACCGGAACGCCTCCGAAGATCCCGCCCCAGCACTGGCTGGAGAAATACGCGATCTTCTTCGCCACGAAACGATCGGTCGCCAACGGCGTGGCCCGCGTGCTGTCGCTCGACGAACTGACCGCGATGGAGCGCGAGGAGCACTCGAAGCTGCGGGCGGAACTGCTCCGCCTGCGCAACAAGGCTTTGCAGTGGCAGAGCTCGGAGAAGGTGGCGGAAAGCCGCGTCCCCACCGATCAGGAAACGTCCTTCAGGAATCCGTGGCACTTCCCCGAGGGGGAGCCGATCACCATCATCTGTTCCCAGGTTCCCGAGGAGGACCGGGCCAAGATCCCCTATGCCTCGCCCGCCTCGGCCGATTACATCTCGCTCTACAAATATTCCGATCTGGACTCGTTGTTCGAACTGCACGGCCACCTCAGGGCCGCGAACCCGAGCAGCGAGGTCACTCTCCGCGCCACCGAGGATCTGCATTCGAACGACCTCACCACCCACATCGCCCTGCTGGGCGGCGTGGACTACAACGAGATCACCGCTTCGATGGTCCGGAGGATAAGACTTCCGGTGCAGCAGGTGCCCGACTGGGACGGCGAGAACGGGCCGTACTTCGAGGTGGACGAGCACGGAGAGAGTTCCAGGTACCATCCCGACACCCTGGGTTCGGGCGATGGTCTGCGCTTGATCGAGGATGTCGGGTTCTTCTATCGCGGAGTCAACCCCTATAACACCGAACGCACTTTGACCATCTGCAACGGCATGTACGCCAGAGGCGTGTACGGCGCTGTGCGCGCGCTCACCGACCTTCGCTTCCGCGCCAGGAACGCCGCCTTCCTGCGCAGGCGTTTCGGCGCCGCGGCGACCTACAGCATTCTCATGCGGGTCAGGATCGAGGGCAGGGTCGCCGTCACGCCGGACTGGACCTCTGACGAAGACCGCTTGCATGAATGGCCGGAGGCACCCGTAGATGACGGTTGACCCTGTGTTGAGCAGAACCGAACACCACCACCATTCGCACCGCCATCTGGTGGACATGTTCGACGCCGGCGAACGAGCGGACGAAGCGGGAGCCGTGGACGCCATCGTGGTGCCCACGATCCGCCACCCCCGATGGCTGACGCACGCGATCCGCCTGGCCGGCGCCATCTCCTGCCCCCTCGTCTCCCTGCACAGCCGCTGGAGCGACGCCGGGCAGGCGGCCGGCTGGATGCCGCACGGCGTGGACTTCCTCGCGATCGACATCGGCGATCCCGACGGCTTGAACCTGCCGGATTTCGCCACCACCGCCCTCCTGCGCGGCACCCCCTTCCCCCGGACCACCGACCTCAGCGCGAAGCGGAACACCGCGCTGGTGCTCGCCCGCCTCATGGACTGGCGGCGCATCGTCTTCCTGGACGACGACATCGAGGTGAGCAGCCCCCAGGACGTCACCCGCGCGGCGGAGTTGCTCGACAGCTATGACGCGGTGGGCATGCAGATCGACGGCTATCCCGACAACTCCGTGGTGTGTCACGCGCACCGGGAGACCGGGGGGTACCAGGACTCCTTCGTGGGCGGCGGAGCGCTGGCGGTCGAGACGACCCGCAGCCCGTCCTTCTTCCCGAACGTCTACAACGAGGACTGGTTCTACCTGCTGACCGATGCCTCGCTACGCCGGCTCGCGGTGACGGGCAAGGTCAAGCAGCGGCCGTTCGACCCGTTCGACCAGCAGGTCCGGGCGCGGGACCAGGAGCTCGGCGACGTCCTCGCCGAGGGCGTCTACTGGCTCCTGGACAAGGATCCGCGGCAGGGCTGGAAACCCGCCACCGACCCGGCGCACTGGATCTGCTTCCTCGACGCGCGTGACCGCTTCATCGCCGACATCCTCGACCGCGTACGACAGCTCCCGCCGGACGACCGCAAACGGCGGGCGATGGAGAGCTCCCTCCTCGCCGCCCGTGGCCGCCTGCACCGGATCGACCCCGACTTCTGCGTCGCCTACCTCAAAGCTTGGCTGGAAGACCGCCGCCGGTGGGACGATCATCTGAATGCGATTCCACAGCTCGGCCTCCATGCCCAAGATGTCATGAAATGGCTGATCAAAGACGGCGCCACGACATTGCGCTGGTGGAAGTCCCTGAGTTTTGCTTATTGATTCTCAGAAGCGTCACCGGAATTCTGTCCTGTGTGGGAACTTGCGAGATCCGTACAGCAGCGCCTGAGGATCTGCCCGCCCTCATCAGATCGCTCGGGCAGAAGCACTATTTCGAGGACCGGCTGGCCCGGCAGCAACGCGGGGACGGGATCCTGCTGGTGGCCTGGAAACACGGCGAGCCGATCGGCGACGTCTATCTCTGGCTGGAGCGGGCCGAGGAGCCGGAGCTGACCACCCACCTGCCGGATGCCGCGCTGCTCACCCACCTCGAGGTCCTGCCCGCACACCGCAACCGGGGAATCGGCAGCGAACTGATGCGGGCGGCGGAGGAAGTGCTCTTCTCGATGGAATACAAGCAGGTGGCGCTCGGGGTGGGCCTGGACAACCTCGACGCGTGCCGCCTGTACGAACGCAGGGGCTACGTCGAGTGGCCACATGGGAACCTGCCGACGACCAGCGTGGTGTACGGACGTGACGGCCGGCGCGAACTCCGGGCCGAACTGTGCCGGATCATGGTCAGGCAACTCGGCCAGGACCGCTATGAACATCGCTGGTAGCGTCCGCTGTACGAGCCGGCTGCGGTTCGCCCACCGACCCGGCAGCCCATCTCCGCCATATTCACTAGAAATCGCTGAAGTTCACACGAATGAAATCACGGCATGAGCGGCGATGATTCCGCGCAGGCCGCGCTGGCGCTCCGCCTGCGCGAGCTCCGCGAGAAGCACTGGCCCGGCCTGCGGATCGCCCAGGCCCAGCTTCGCCGGGCGCTCGAGGTCAGCGTGCCGCTGATCTCCTCGTGGGAGTCCACCCACGCGATCAAGGTCCCGCCGCTGCACCGGCTGGAGAAGTACGCCACCTTCTTCGCGACGAGACGCTCGATCGCCAACGGCCGCGCCCGCGTGCTGCCGCTCACCGACCTGACGCCGCGCGAGCTGGACGAGCAGCGCGAGCTCCTCGCGGAGCTGACCCGGCTGCGCCAGCCGGCACTCAAGGCCCTCGCCTCGGGCGAAAGCGCCGAGCCTTCATCCGGCCATGACGTCTACCGGGACCACCCGTGGCGCTTCCCCGACGGGGAGCCATCACGATCATCTGCTCGCAGCTCCCCCAGGAGGAACGCGCCAAGATCCCGTACACCTCGCCGGACAGCCCCGACCACATCGAGCACTACAAGTACTCCGACCTCGACTCGCTGTTCGAGTTGCACGGCCACCTCAGGGCCGCGAACCCGCGCAGCCTGGTCGCGCTGCGCGCCCCCGCGGACTTACGCTCCGACCACTTCACCACGCACCTGGCGCTCCTCGGCGGCGTCGACTACAACCAGGTCACCGCGTCCATGCCGATCCGGATCGAGCTCCCCGTACGACAGGTGCCCGACTGGAACGGCGAGCTCGGTCCGTACTTCGAGGTCAACGAGGGCGGCGACACGCCGGCCAGGCATCATCCGCGCCACATCGGGTCGGGCGCTAATGTGCGGCTACTGGAGGACGTCGCGTTCTTCTACCGCGGGGTCAATCCCGACAACGTCGAACGCACCCTGACCATCTGCAACGGGATGTACGGCAGAGGCGTGTACGGAGTGGTGCGGGCGCTGACCGACGAGCGCTTCCGCGACAGGAACGCGGCCTACCTGCGCGAGCGTTTCGGCGACGCCGCCCCCTACTGCATGCTCACCCAGGTTCGGATCGAGGGCCGGGCCGTCGTCACCCCCGACTGGACTCTGGACTCCGTACGGCTCCACGAATGGCCGGAGCCTTCCACGGAGCCTGAGGAGCGTCCTCATCTGTAGGTGCCGCCACGTCAGGCGGCACCCATCAGGACCGTCACCTACCGGCAGTCCGACCCGACGACGCCGGGCCGGACGTTGACCACCATCGGGGCCGCCTAGCGGCGTTGGGTGGCCCAGCGGCGGATCATGGCTATGCGTTCCTGGATCTGCTCCGCCGTGGCCTGGGCGATCGGCGGGCCGCCGCAGGCGCGGCGCAGCTCCGAGTGGATCACCCCGTGGGGTTGCCCCGTGCGGTGGTTCCACGCCCCCACCAGGCCGTTGAGCTCGCGCCGCAGCTCCGCCATCTGCTCGTGCGGGGCCAGCGGCGGCGGGGCCTCCTCGGCCGACTGCTTGCGGCGGGCGGCCTGCTGGTCGGACTGCCGTTTGCGCAGCAGGGTCGCCACCTGGTCGGGCTCCAGCAGGCCGGGCAGGCCGATGAAGTCCTCTTCCTCGGCCGAGCCGACCTCCGCGCCGGTGCCGAACTCGCCGCCGTCGAAGAGCACGCGGTCGAAGGTGGCCGTGGTCTCCATCGTCTCGAACGGCAGCTCGTCGCCCAGGACGTCGGGATTGTCCTTCTGGCGGTTGGCCTGTTCGAGGAGGGTGTCGTCGAGGCCGTCCTCCGGCGGTCGCTTGTTGAGCACATGGTCGCGCTCGACCTCCATCTCGTTGGCCAGCCCCATGAGGGTGGGCACCGAGGGGAGGAAGACCGAGGCGGTCTCGCCGCGCTTGCGGGCCCGCACGAAGCGGCCCACGGCCTGGGCGAAGAAGAGCGGGGTCGAGGTGGAGGTGGCGTAGACGCCCACGCACAGGCGGGGGATGTCGACGCCTTCCGACACCATGCGCACGGCCACCAGCCAGCGATCCTCGGAGGCCGCGAACTGCTTGATCTTCTTGGACGCGCCGGGATCGTCGGACAGGACGACCGTGGCGCCCTCGCCGGTGATGTTGCGCAGGTGGCGGGCGTAGGCCCGGGCGGTCTCGTGGTCGGTGGCGATCACCAGGCCGCCGGCGTCGGGCACGCCCCTGCGCACCTCGGTGAGGCGGCGGTCGGCGGCCTGCATGACCTGGCGGATCCAGTCGCCCTTGGGGTCGAGCGCGGCCCGCCACGCCTGGGAGAGCTGGTCCTTGGTGAGCGGCGTGCCGAGCGTCGCGGCGATCTCGTCGCCGGCGCGGGTGCGCCACTTCATCTCGCCCGAGTACGCCAGGAAGATGACCGGACGCACGACGCCGTCGTCGAGGGCGGGGCCGTAGCCGTAGGAGTAGTCGGCGATGCTGCGCTTGAAGCCCTCCGCGTCCTCCTCGTAGGCGACGAACGGGATCGGGTTGTCGTCGGACCGGAACGGCGTGCCGGTCAGCTGCAGCCGGCGCGCGGCGGGCTCGAACGCCTCGCGCACGCCGTCGCCCCACGACTTGGCGTCGCCCGCGTGGTGGATCTCGTCGAAGATGACCAGGGTCTTGCGGTTTTCCGTGCGCGCCCTGTGCAGGGCAGGGTGCATAGCGACCTGCGCGTAGGTGACCGCCACCCCGATGTAGTCGCGCGAGGTCGCGCCCTGGCTGTTCTTGAACTCGGGGTCGATGCCGATGCCCACCTTCCCGGCGGCGTCGGCCCACTGGCGCTTGAGGTGCTCGGTGGGGGTCACGATCGTGATCGCCTTGATCACCCCGTTGGCGAGCAGCTCGCTGGCGATGCGCAGGGCGTAGGTCGTCTTGCCCGCGCCCGGCGTCGCCACGGTGAGGAAGTCACGCGGCTCACGCCTGGAGTAGAGGTCGAACGCCTCCTGCTGCCAGGCACGCAACTTCGGGGCGGTGCCCCACGCGGCCCGGTCGGGATAGGAAGGCGAAAGGTGGGACGCGGCGAAGGTGCTCACCGCATCACCTCTGGGGTTGGTGTGCTTCGCTCTCTCACAGTGACCCAAGGGTAATCGGGCCCACCGACAAGACGTGCCGTGAGCCGGGGATTCTGGCCAAGGTCTTCCTCACGTGCTATGCGGCTTATCGGACGCTCGTCATGACCTCGTCCAACGCCTGCCTGCGGCTGTCGTCCTCGGGTTGCAGCAGCCCGACCAGCAGCACGGAGCGGTCCGTACGAGTGACCAGCATCACTCTGAGGAACGCCGGCCGGTTCACCACGTCCTTGTACTCGGCGCGCAGGGCACGGGTGTGGCCGTCAGCTGTCTTCCTGTCGTCGACGACGCTCACGCGGTCGCCGTTGAGCAGCAACCGGGAGTACAGCTCGGCCGCCTCCGCCGTGGCCTTCCTGACGTCGGTCACCGGGCCCGGCACCGGTCTGGCCATCACGAGCGCGCCCCGCTCGTCGCGTACGACCGAGGTGAACCCCGTGACGGGAGCCACCGAGCCCGCGCTCCAGCCCTGTGGCAACGTCGCCGCCACCCCGGCCAGCGCGTCGCGCAGCAGCCCCGTCCGCTCCGGCGGCGCGGTGAGCCGCAGCGCCGCCACCGCCGCGCCCGCCACCAGGCCGGTCCCCGCGATCAGCGCGGCCAGCACGACCGCCACGCGCCGCCACAACCCTCCGCCGGCCGGAACGGTCGGGCCGGCCGGGCTTCTCCTGCGCAGCCCGGGGTCGGCGGGAGAGCCGTGCAGGCGGGCGGAGGGGGGCAGATCCTCCCACGCCTCCCCTCGGCCATGGTTCGGCTCTCTGGGAGCGGCTCCGCGGATCCTGGGGCCCCACGCGGGCTCCTCAGGCTCCCCTTGGTCCAGATCCAGCGGATGCCCCCGCCTCCCCCAAGGGGAATCAAGGTCCGCGGAATCGTCCCGCCCCCAGCGAGGCTCCTGCTCGGCGAGATCGTCCCGCCCCCGGCCCGGGTCGGGGCCGGGGTCCGCCGGGGGCCCGTGCCGCCGGCCGAACTGCTCGTACGGCCGCTCGCGCCGGCCGAAGGCCGGTGGCGGGTCGGGTGGGCGGCCCCAGCCGGCCTCGTCCCGCCTTTCCGGCGGTTCGGGCGGTTCCGGCTGTTCCGGTACGTACGGCGCGGAGGCGTGCCTAGGGGTCGCCCGCGAGGCCCCTTCGTCCCGATGTGCGCCGCCCCGCGCGGGCGCCGAGTCCTCTGGAGGCGTACGGCGATGCCCGGGCCCCGGTTCAGGGGGCCAGACACGATGATCGTCCTCCATGGCACCTCCTTGCCCGCTGTCCTATCACTCCTGGCGACGGCGCTCAGGCGAACTGTGATCGGTGTGACGGGAGGTGCGGAATTCAGCGGATGCGACCGGCGAGCACGCTGCCGCTCACCGCGATGACCGCCATGAGGCAGGAGATGACCAGGAACCCGGTGGCGATCTGGGACGAGGAGTGCCCGATGACGTTCACCAGCGCCCCGCCGATGCCGATCGACAGCGCGGATCCGAGCTGGTCGGACACCGACAGCGCGGCCGAGTTGGCCCCCTGCTCGTGGACCGGCGACTGCTTCATCGCCGTGACGCTGACCGTGGTCAGGCCGAAGCCCATCCCGAACCCGGCCACGATCCACGCGGGCACCGCGATCCATCCGGTGACCCCTGGAAGCACGGAGAGCAGGCACAGCACGATCCCCGTGGCCACGCCCGCCGCGCCCAGCCTGATCCGCTGGTGCGCGTGGCCTGAGCCCTTGCTCTGGATGTAGGCCCCCGCCGACCAGCCCAGGGCTCCGGTCGTGAGCGCGACCCCCGCGGACGTGGTGTCGAAGGACTTCACCTCCTGCAGCGCCAGGGGGATGAAGGCGTTCACGCCGAAGAAGGAGGCCGAGAAGAACCCGCGCATGACGATCGTCGTGGGCAGCCCCCGCGCGAAGCGCAGCGCCCCGGGCGGCAGCAGCCGGTACAGGCCCCAGAGCAGCAGCGCCAGCCCGGCAGCCGTCTCCAGGCTCCCCGGCACGATCTCCCGGTGCAGCCGGTCCACTCCGTGCAGCAGCACCCCTGCGCCGCCGGCGGTGCAGGTGGCGGCCAGCGTCATCGCCACCGGCCTGGACCTGGGCCCGGTACCGGGCTGGGGCGCGTCGGCCTCCCCCGCCGAGCCCTTGCGCAACGCCGGCACGAGCATCACCAGCGCGGGGACGACCAGCGGGATGATCCCGTAGAAGACGTAACGCCAGCCCCAGTGCTGCCCGACGAACCCGGCCACGGACGGGCCCACCATGGCGGGCACCACCCAGGCGGCGGAGACGGAGGCGAACGCCTTCGGCCGCACGTCCACGGCGTACACGCGGGCGATCATCACGTACAGCGCCACGATGGAGGCGCCGGCGCCCAGCCCCTGCACGGCCCTGGCCGCCAGGAACATGCCGGCGGAGGTCGATGCCCCGGCCAGGGCCATGCCGATCACGAACAGCACCACGCCGGCCAGGAACGGCATCGGATAGCCGCGCCGGTCCGACCACAGCCCGGCCACCACGTTCATGAACAGGCTGGCGATGAGGAAGGCGGAGAAGCTGAGCCCGTAGAGGTCGAGGGCGTCCAGTTCGCCGGCGATGGCCGGCATGACGACCCCGACCGACATGCCCTCGAACGCGATCAGTGTGACGACCAGCAGGATGCCGAGGGTGGCCGTGCGGTACTCGGGGCCGAGGATGCCGGCGGATCTGTGGGGAGCGTCGAGTGCCTTTGGTGCTGTCACCTGCACATCGTAATTTGTCGGAAATACTAGGCGTCGGCGGTGTCGCGGTAGGCCGCCCACATCTCGTGCATCCGGTTCGCCTGCCCCTGGGTGAACTCCCACATGCACCGGTCGTGGGCGTAGTCCATGTAGTTGTGGGCCGGATCCTTGCCCTCGTGGGCGGTGCAGGTGTCCTTGTCCAGCGGGCACGCCTCGGTCGGGCGGGCCTCGGGGGGCGTGTCGTCGATGCCGTCGCCCGGTTCCTTGCAGCCGTTCTCGAAGGTGTGGAAGAGCCCGAGCCAGTGGCCGATCTCGTGGACGCCGGTGAAGCCCCGGTTGTAGTCGGCCATCGCGCCGCCGGGCAGGCTGCGCCAGTCGATCACGACGCCGTCGAGGCGGGGAGAGCCGGTGTACCAGTAGGGGTAGCTGGCGAAGCCCAGCATGAGCTCGCTGAGCTGGGCGATGTAGAGGTTGAGCGTGCCCGCCCCGCCCTCGTGCAGCGCCTGCTTCATGGCCTTCTCGTGGCCGATGGGGTCGGCGAACCAGGGGCCGTTCTCCCTGACGGAGATCACGTCGAGGCGGAAGCGCACGCCGGTGTCCACGCCGCCGAACTTGCCGGCGTACGCGGAGTTGAGCGTGTCGATCTGGGCCCTGACGGCCTCGTCGGACACCTTCCGTTCAGAACCCTTGGTGAGGACGTGCACCCGGGTCGGCACGGTGATCTGGCTCGGCGGCGTGAGCCCGGCGAGCCGCGCGCCGAGCTCGGCGCCCACCTTGGCCACGTCTTCCGGCTTGGGCGAACGCGGCCCGGGCGAGCTGCGCGACGCGGGCGCGCGCTCGACACAGCCGCCGGCGGGCGTGGGGGCGGGCGCCGGGCG